>NZ_JAWDID010000010.1:0-141548 GCF_032464875.1 Allobosea rubneri | reverse complement strand
CCCCGGCACCGCCGCCTGCTCCTGCGGTTCCGGCGCGCCCGCTGCAATGGCGGGCGGAAAAATCTGCCACCGGCATCACCTTGTCGGGCTTCGCGCCCGATGCTGCTGCCAAGGCGGCCGCGGCGGAACTCGCCCGCGGGGCCCTGAACGGTGGGACGCTTTCCGACAAGACCAGTGTCGAGCCGAATCTGCGCAATGCCGCCGACTACGGTGCCGTGACGCGCTTCGCTCTTGGACTGCTGTCGAAGATCGAGCGCGGCAGCGTCAACCTGGCCGGCGGCAATCTTTCGGTTGCGGGCGCGGCGTCCGATCATGCGGGCTGGACGGCGCTGCAGGAGGCACTGAAGGGGCAGGCCCTGCCTGCCGGCCTTGCGCTTACCGGCGTGCCAGCTCTGACCATCAACCGCTACGGCTTCTCGGCCACGGTCGACAAGACCGGCGGCACGCTGACGGGGCATCTGCCGGACGCCGGTTCGAAGCAGGCGATCGCGGCCTTGATCGAGGCCTCGCCGCTGCATGGCAAGATCCAGGACGAGACGACGATCGTGCCGGCGGCGCCGGCGGGGTTCGGTGTCGCGGCGCGCAGTGCGGTTCAGGATTTGCTGCGGCTCGACCTCGGTTCGGTAAGCGTCGTGGATCACGAAGTCAGCGTCCAGGGATTGACCTGCCGCGATCTGATCCGCGCGGAGATCGAAACCAATGCCGCGGGCGGCCTTCCGGAAGGCTTCACCGGCAAGGCCGAGGTCGGTCTGCGCCAGACCGGTTGCGTCATCGATCCGCCCAGCACCTGCCAGAACGACCTCGATGCCTTGACCCAGCGCTACTATGTGATGTTCGGGCAGGGCACTGCGGTCGTGACGCTCGACCCCATTACCGAGCGGGCGATGACCGAGGCGGCGGCGATCCTGAAGCAGTGCCCGGCTTCGCGCGTCACCGTCGAGGGCCATGCCAATCTCGACGGCGAGCGCGCGGGCTTCAACAATCTCGACCTGTCGCGGCGGCGCGCCTTGCGGGTCCGCGAGGAACTCGTGCGGCGCGGGCTGGAACCCGACCAGCTCGAGGTCAAGGGCTATGGCGTCGAGCGGCCGCTGGTTGCCCATGGCGATACCGAAGCCAAGGTCAAGAATCGCCGCGTCCAGTTCACCGTCGCGAAATAGGGACGCAAGCCATGCTGTATCTCGCGCTCCATTTCGTCTGGTTCCTCGTGGCGGCCTTCGCCATCGGTCTGGTTTTCGGCTGGCTGACCTGCCGCGGCGGCTTGCGCGGTCTCATGTCGGGACCGGTGCTGCTCGTCGTTCTGCTCTGGGGTGGGGCGGCGGCACTGGTCTGGCTACGCGCCTTGAACAACCAGCCGGCCTTCTGGGTCGAAACCGGCCTGCTCTATGTCGCGGTCTATGCCGCCGGCTGCCTGGTCGGCTGTCTGCTGAAGGGCAGCGAGGTGGTGCCCGAGGCGGCGTTGGCCTTGCCGGCGCCGCGCTTGGCGCTGCCCCAGCCGGCTCCTGGTCTGCCGGCGCCAGCCGCAGCCGCGCGCTCCGCGTCAGCCGAGCCTGCGCCGATGCCGAAGCTCGACGGCGAGGATGCGATCGCCGGACGCCGGCCGGCGGGCTATGTCGCGGCGCGCGGCGGCGTTGCAGACGATCTCAAGCTGATCAAGGGCGTCGGCCCGCAGAACGAGGAGCGCCTGCACGCGCTCGGCATCTGGCATTTCAGCCAGATCGCGGCCTGGACGCCGGAGAATGTCGACTGGGTCGGCGGCTACCTCGCCTTCCCCGGCCGGATCGAGCGCGAGGAATGGGTCGCGCAGGCTGCGGCGCTGGCCGGAAATGCGGCGCCGGCCGATCGGGCGGCGCCCGTCTCCATGTCCGGTGCGGCTCTCGAAGGCATGCGGCCGGGCAATCTGCTCGCGTCGGCCCGCGACGGCAGGCCGGACGATCTCTCCCTGATCGACGGCGTCGGCAGCACCATCGCTGATAAGCTGAACGGGCTCGGTATCTGGCATTTCGACCAGCTCGCTTCGCTCGGGGCGGAAGAGCTGCGCTACATTGCACACCACACCGGTTTCCCGGGGCGCGACATCGCCGAGCAATGGCGGGCCGAGGCGCGCATCCTGGCCGCCGGTGGCGAGACGGCGCATTCGAGCGCAGAGAAGGAGCGGCGCGGCAGGGGGTAAGGAACCGGCCGATCGCCGGCGAGCCTGATATTGGCGCGCCGTCAGGCGGCGTGTTTCTCCGCGCGGCCGACCAGCCTGCCGATCCGTTTCGTCATGTCCCGGCTGCCGAGCAGCGGCGCGTGCCCCTGTCCCGGCGCGGTGAAGATCTCGCATTGCGGATGGCGCTCGGCCATCTCCGTCAAGGTCTGGTCGGCCAGAAGGTCGGAGTTCTCGCCGCGGATGCCGAGCACGGGGACGTGGTTCAGCGCGGCGAAATAGGGCCAGAGCACAGGCAGCGGCGCTTCGAGATCGAGCTCCTCGAGCGTCTTGAGCAGCCTTGGATCATAGTCTGGGACGAGCACGCCACTGCGCTCCGTCCAAGTGCGGCGGGCCATGATCTCCCATTCTCGGTCACCGAAGAGCGGAAACTGCTGGTCGGACAGCCGTTTCAGGATTTCGGCCCCCTCGGCGAAACTGCGCGGCGTCGGTAGCTTGCCGACATAGCCGCGGATGCGCAGCAGGCCGCGCGCATCGATCACCGGTCCGACATCGTTGAGCACGACGCCCTTGATCACGCTCGGCCGCGCCACAGCCAGCGCCATGGTCAGGAGCCCGCCGCGCGAGGTCCCGACGAAGGCCGCTTCCTCGATGCCGGTAGCCGCGAGAACCTGCATGAGATCGTCGAGCTCGACGCGAATGTCGTAATTGCGCCAGTCGCGGTCGTATTCCGAGCGGCCGCGCCCACGATAATCGAGCGCGAGGACGCGCCGGGGCTCGGCCGCATCGCTGCTCAGCGCCAGCGCCAGCTCGTGGAAGTCGGCCGCCGTGCGCGCGAGGCCGGGCAGGCAGATGACGGGCAGGGCACGCGCCGCGAGCGGGCCGTATTCACGCACATGCAGTTTCAGCCCGTCGCGGGCGCTGAAATAAAGCGAGCGGAATCCGTTATCGGCGTCCATGCGCGATCCTCTGGCGTGGTCGACAAGGCTTGTCGCATGCCGGCTCCGCTGCGGCAAAGCCCGTTCTCGCCTCTTTCGGGCGGGATGACCTACGCCTCACTCGCGCTTTCCACCGCGCTTCAGGTCCTGGTCGATCATGTAGGCGGTGCGCTGGTTCAAGCGTTGGCGATAGACCTGCAGGTTCTCCATGACGCGCTGGACATAGTTGCGCGTCTCGGTGAACGGGATGCGCTCGACCCAGTCGACGGCATCGACCTCGGGCAGGCGCGGGTCGCCATAGGCGGTGATCCATTTCTTCACATTGCCCGAGCCGGCATTGTAGGCGGCGAAGGTCAGGATGTAGGACCCCCGCCAGTCGCCGAGCAGGTCGTTGAGATGGGCGGCGCCCATCTTCGCCGAATAGAGCGGGTCCTTGGTCAGCCGTTCGAGCTCGAAGGGCAGCTGTGCCCGCCTAGCCGTCTCGCGCGCGGTCGCCGGCATCATCTGCATCAGCCCGAGCGCGCCGGCATGCGACACAGCCGCCGGGTCGAAGGCGCTTTCCTGCCGGGCGATGGCATGGACGATGGCCCGCTCCATCGGGTCGCCCAGGGTCGGGAACTCCGGCACGCCGAAAGTCGGGAATGCTGCCTCGTCCAGCGGGAAGCCGCGCTGCAGCGCGATCTTGCCGATGGTGAGGAGGGTCTTGGGGTCGCCGCGCTGGCGGGCGAGGTCGGCGATGGCCTCGAGAGCGGCGGTGTCGTGCAGGCGCTGCGACAGGTCGATCAGCAACTGGCCGGCAAGGTCGGGCGCCTCGATCTCGTAGAGCAGCTTGGCGGCCTTGAAGCCGGGCAGGTGCGCGAGCGGCGCCGCGACGGTACGCCTGACCGGCAGGTCGGTGAAGCCGAGCCGGGCGCGGGCAAGCTGGCCGTAATAGGCGACAGGGTGCTCGGCGGCGCGGGCATAGAAGGCCTTCGCTTCCTCGGCCTTGCCGAGGACGTCGGCAGCCCGGCCCTGCCAATAGGTGGCGCGGGCGACCGAGATTGGCGTCTCGGCAATCTTGGCGGCTTCGGCGAAGTGTTTCGCTGCCCGTTCCGCATCCTTCTCGAAGCGCAGCGCGATCCAGCCGGCATGCCATTCGGCGTCGATGCGTTCGGCCGCATCCTCGGCGCCATGGCTGGACACCACGGCATAGGCCGTCTTGGCGTCGCCATCGTCGAGCAGCCTGCGGGCGATCAGCCGGCGCTCGGTCCACCAGCCGTCGCCGTCGCCGAGCAGGGTCGGGTCGCGCGGGACCTCGGCAATGGCCTTTGCGGCATCCGCCGCCTTGCCGCTGCGGCGTGCCTGTTGCGCCTGCAGGAAAGCGAAGGAGATGTCCTTCTTCATGGCCGCCGGCAGGGCGTCGATCTGCTTCTGCGCGATCGGGCCCTTGGCCTTGGCCGAGGCGAGGCGAACCTTCGCCAGCGCGACATAGTCCTGCGAGACGCGCGCGGCATTGCGCAGCGCCTCCTCGCCTTTCCCGGCGAAGAGGTAGCGCTCGGTGCGCAGACGATGATCGGCGATGGTGAGTTTGTCGCCGAAATTGTCGAGCACGATCTTTTCGAGCCCGGCGCCGAGATGGTCGTTGAGCCAGGTCCGACGCGCCAGTGCCAGCGCTTCCTGCTGCTTGCCCTCGGCGGCAAGGGCCCGCGCGAGCGCGACGCGGCCGGCCGGGCTGATCGGCTCGCCGCCATGGAAGAAGGCGCGGACGGTCTCCGGGCTGCGGCGGTCGTTGATCAGCGCCGCCTCGGCGCGCCGGCGGAACGGCGTGGTGCCGGGATAGTTCGGGAATTCGTCGAGGAAGGCGTCGATGCGCTCGAAGCTCACCACATTGGTCAGGCTGCGCAGCGCCACCCATTCCAGCATGCCGCGCACCGCCTTGTCGTCGACGCCGCGGGCGACGGCGTCGCCTTCTTCCAGCTTGCCGGTCCGATAGGCCAGGACCGCCTTCTTCAGCGGTTCGAGGTCGATCCGCTCTTCCGGCCGGGCGATCTCGGCCGGCGGCACGGGCGATGCGGGCGGTTCGACCTGCGGCGCGAGCGAAACGGTGACGCCGACATCGACGCTGGTGTTTCCGGTATCTGCTGCAGGCGTGTTGACGCTCGCCAGCCGCTCTTCCTGAAAGGGATGCGAGCCGTCGGGGCCTGCCGAGCACGGGCCGGTTGCCACCAATATGAGCGTCAGGCCAGCTCCAAAGAGCCGTCGGCCCGGCGATAGCGCCATCGAGGGATCCCCCCTAGCGCACTTTCTCTCGGTCGGTCGAAAGCGGCCGAACGGGAGAAGGCGCGCAGCGTTACGAACTGGAGCACGTTCTCATCGCAAAAGAGCTGCCGACTTTTGCGGAACCTGCTCCGGCAAACAGAATCGTAGCAGTGGCCTATGCTCCGAGACGGAGCTTTATGAAGTCCTAACCATGCCGCCACGATAATTGATGGGTTGCCGGCTTTGCGGACTGCGACTGAAAGGCTATGTCTGTCGCCCGTTTTCCGCGCAACTATGTCGTTTTCAGGACCGCCCATGACCAAGCATGTGCCCTTCACCGGTTCGCTCACCGCGCTGGTGACGCCGTTCAAGGACGGCAAGATCGACGAAGCGACCCTGCGCGCGCTGGTCGACTGGCAGATCGAGAGCGGCAGCCATGGGCTCGTGCCCGTCGGCACCACCGGCGAAAGCCCGACGCTGAGCCATGCCGAGCACGGCGAGGTCACCGAGATCGTCATCGACCAGGCGAAGGGCAGGGTGCCGGTGATCGCCGGCGCCGGCTCGAACAACACCACCGAGGCGATCGCCCTGGCCAGGCACGCCGAGAAGGCCGGCGCCCAGGGGCTGCTCGTGGTCACGCCCTATTACAACAAGCCGACCCAGGAGGGCATGTACCAGCACTTCAAGGCGGTGAACGATGCCGTCGGCATCCCGATCATCATCTACAACATCCCGCCGCGCTCCGTCGTCGACATGTCGGTCGAGACGATGAAGCGGCTCTACGAGCTGAAGAACATCGCCGGGGTGAAGGACGCCACCGCCAATCTCGCGCGAGTCTCGCAGCAGCGTCATGCGCTCGGCCCGGACTTCATCCAGCTTTCGGGCGAGGACATGACGGCGCTGGCCTATATGGCAGCCGGTGGCCATGGCTGCATCTCGGTCGTCGCCAATGTCGCCCCCAAGCTCTGTGCCGAGCTGATGGTCTGCGCGCTCAAGGGCGATTATGCCGGCGCGCTGAAGCTGCAGGACCGGCTTGTGCCGCTGCATGACGCCGTGTTCAAGGAACCGGGCCTCGCCGGCGCCAAGCACGGGCTGAAGCTGCTCGGCCGCATTTCCGAGGAGGTTCGCCTCCCCCTGCTGCCGGTGACGCCGGCGACCGGCGAGGTCATTCGCGGCGCCATGGTTCACGCCGGCCTGCTCAATGCTTAAGTGAGGCGTTCGGCGGTCGCTATCCGCGGCCGCCGAAGCCGGAGTTTTCTGAATGAGCAAGCCCGATCCCGAGCGCTACAAGCTCGCGGCCGATAATCGCAAGGCCCGCTACAACTACGCGATCACCGAGACGCTGGAAGCCGGGATTGCCCTCCAGGGCACCGAGATCAAGTCCCTGCGCGGCGGCAAGGCGACGATCGGCGAGAGCTATGCCGGCCCGATGGGCACCGAGCTCTTCCTGTTCAACGCCCATATCCCGGAATATCTGGAAGCCAATCGCTTCAACCACGATGTGCGCCGGCCGAGGAAGCTGCTGCTTCACCGGCGCCAGATCGACAAGCTGATGGGCGCGATCCAGCGCGAAGGCTACACGATCATCCCGCTCAAGGTCTATTTCAACGACAAGGGCCGGGCGAAGGTCGAGCTCGGCCTCGGCAAGGGCAAGAAGCTCCACGACAAGCGCGAGACCGAGAAGACCCGGGACTGGAACCGCGACAAGGCACGGATCATGAAGACCGGGGGCTAGGGTCGGCTAGGTACAGTTTTTCCCCAACGGTCTCCGTCATTCCGGACAGGCCGCGCAGCTCCGCAAGCTATCCGCAACGCAGGGCCCTGTGACGGCTTCCGGCGCCCAGTTTCGCTGCGGCAGGAATGACAAAGGGAGGCACCTGCGCCGCGTCGGACTTCAAAGACGATTGAAGCCTCAGGTGTCGGTAGGCTCGTCGCTCTGGCGGATGCCGTAGCGCCGCTCCAGCCCCGGATGGGCGGGCGTGCCATGCCCGCTCGGGGCGCGGGCGCTGCGCTCGGCCGGGTCGCGTCCGACCTTCTGCATCAGATTGCCGAGCTCGACGAACTCGTCGCACTGCCGGCGCAGATCGTCGGCGACCATGGGCGGGTTGGTGTTGATGGTCGAGACCACTGAAACCTTGACGCCCTTGCGCTGCACCGCCTCGACCAGTGGCCGGAAATCGCCGTCGCCGGAAAACAGGTAGATCTGGTCGAGATGCGGCGCGAGCTCGAGCATCTCGATCGCCAGCTCGATGTCCATATTGCCCTTGACGCGCCGGCGTCCGGTCGCGTCGGTGAACTCCTTCGCCGCCTTGGTGATGACCCGGTAGCCGTTATAGTCGAGCCAGTCGACGAGCGGCCGGATCGAGGTGTATTCCTCGCTCTCGACCAGGGTGGTGAAGTAGAAGGCCCGGATTAGGTTGCCGCGGCCCTGGAATTCCTTGAGCAGCCGGCGGTAATCCATGTCGAAGCCGAGCTGCTTCGAGGTCGCATAGAGATTTGCGCCGTCAATGAAGAGCGCGATGCGCGGCTCGGCTGCCATGGCAATAACTCCCGCTGAAATTCACTCGATTATAAAGAATCTGAAACAAAGGCGTTGTAACAATGTCGAATGCCGGTCGAAATTCCGGCATCGATCGTACGCACTGAGGTGTTGCGCGGTGCTTT
This sequence comes from Allobosea rubneri, assembly GCF_032464875.1. NCBI lineage: Bacteria > Pseudomonadati > Pseudomonadota > Alphaproteobacteria > Hyphomicrobiales > Alloboseaceae > Allobosea > Allobosea rubneri. The sequence continues at coordinate 133,562 of NZ_JAWDID010000010.1, read as the reverse complement.
CTGGCGCGGTGAGGGCAGGGGCGGGACCGCTCAGCCCTTCGGGAATTCCAGTCCCATTTCGCGATAGCGCTCCGGATCGTCGCTCCAGTTCTCGCGAACCTTGACGAACAGGAAGAGGTGGACCTTCGCCTCGGCCGCCTCGGAGATTTCGATGCGGGCCTTCTGGCCGATCGCCTTGATGGTCTGCCCGCCTTCGCCGAGCACAATCTTGCGCTGGCTTTCGCGCTCGACATAGATCGTCTGCTCGATCCGGACCGAACCGTCCGGACGCTGCTGCCAGCTCTCCGTTTCGACGGTCGAGCGATAGGGCAATTCGTCGTGCAGGCGCTCGAAAATCTTCTCGCGCGTGATCTCGGCGGCGAGGAAGCGCAGCGGCGCATCCGAGATCTGGTCTTCCGGATAGAGCCACGGTCCGGGCTTCAGCCGCGTCTCGAGCCAGGTCAGAATATCCTTGACGCCGTAGCCGGTCAGCGCGGCGATCATGAAGGTCGTCTCGAACTTCCCGAGCTCGTTGACCTGAGCAGTGATGGCGAGCAGCTTCTCCTTCGGGATCGTGTCGATCTTGTTGAGGATCAGGAATTTCGGCTGCTTCAGCTCGGCGAGCTTCTCCAGCAGGCGCGTATTCTCCTCATGGTCGAAGCGCTCGACGTCGATCAGCACGCCGATCAGGTCGGCATCGCCGGCACCGCCCCAGGCGCTGGTGACCATTGCGCGGTCGAGCCGGCGCTTCGGCGCGAAGATGCCGGGCGTGTCGACGAAGATGATCTGGGTCGGTCCCGAGAGCGCGATGCCGCGCACCTGCGTCCGGGTCGTCTGCACCTTGCGCGAGACGATGGAGACCTTGGCGCCGACGAGCTGGTTGAGCAGCGTCGACTTGCCGGCATTGGGGGCGCCGATCAGCGCGACGAAGCCGCAACGGGTCGGCAGTTGAGGCTCAGCCATGCTCGCCCTCCGCATTTTCGTTCCACAGGCCCTGCCGGCGCAGGAGAGTTTCGGCGGCCGCCTGCTCGGCGAGGCGCTTCGAGCGCCCCTCGGCTTCCGCTTCCGAGAGCGTGCCGATCCGTACCACGATCCGGAACACCGGGGCATGGTCAGGTCCAGAGCGGCCGAGTTCCGCATAGGTCGGGGTCGGGTGGCCCTGACCCTGAGCCCATTCCTGCAGCGCCGTCTTGGCGTCGCGCAGCGGCGTGACGGGCTTCAGCAGGCGCTGGCCGAAGCCGGCCTCGACCAGCTTGCGGGCGGCGGCATAGCCACCATCGATGAAGACGGCGCCGATCACGGCCTCGCAGGCATCGGCCAGGATCGCCTTGTTCTTGCGCGCCCCGGCCAGGATCTCGCCTTCGCCGAGGCGCAGATGCGGGCCGAGCTCCCAGGCGGCGGCCACCTCGGCGCAGGTTTCCTTGCGCACGAGATCGGCGAGGCGGCGCGACATGTCGCCCTCGACCGCCTGCGGGAAGGTGGTGAACAGCATGTCGGCGATGGAGAGGCCGAGCACCCGGTCGCCGAGGAACTCCAGGCGCTGATAGCTCGCGAGCCGACGCTGGTCGGCGCTCATATGGGTCAGCGCCGTCTCCAGCAGGGAGCGTTCGGCGAAGCGGTGGCCGAGCTTTGCCTCGAGCCGCGAGAGCTCCGGCAGCTTGCGGCCGGTTTCACTGGTTTTCGTCACTTGATCGTCGTGAACAAGCGGTTCCAGCGCACGGTCCAGGGCCATTCCCAGATCCGCCAGGCAGAGGCGCCCTCGTCGATCGAGAAGAAGATGATCTCGGCGCGGCCGACGAAGTTCTCGAACGGCACGTAGCCGACGCTGCGGTCGCGCGAATCCAGCGAGTTGTCGCGATTGTCGCCCATCATGAAGAAATGGCCGGCCGGCACGGTGAACACCGGGGTGTTGTCGAAGGTGCCGGTGTCGCCCTCGCGCTCGATGATGTTGTGGCTGACGCCGTTGGGCAGCGTCTCGCGATATTGGATCGCCGGCGCCGTGCGGCCCCAGGGATCGGTGGTGGTGAAATCGGCGATGCGCTCGCGCTTCACCGCCTGGTTGTTGATGTGCAGCACGCCGTCGATCATCTGGATCCGGTCGCCCGGCAGGCCGATCACGCGCTTGATGTAGTCGGTCGAATTGTCGCTCGGCAGCTTGAACACGGCGATATCGCCGCGCTTCGGCTCGGCGGCCCAGACGCGGCCGTTGAACAGCGGCGGGCTGAACGGCACCGAGTGCTTGGAATAGCCATAGGTGTATTTCGAGACGAAGAGGTAGTCGCCGATCAGCAGCGTCGGGATCAGCGAGCCTGAAGGGATGTTGAAGGGCTGGAACAGCAAGGTGCGGATCACCAGCGCGATCAGCAGCGCCTGGACGACCACCTTGACGGTCTCCAGGAACCCGCCTTCGTCCTTGGCCTTGCTCTTGATTTCGGCGTCGTTGGCCACAAGGGGCTCCCGCTGGCTACCTGTTCGAATGCGCGGTCTAGCCGAATGTCGGGCAAGGGACAACGCGCATCGCGTCACGGCCTCGTGCGTGGCGGAACCTCCGGACGGCGCATGGCCGGCCTGCCCAGTGCGCGGGCGAAGTACAGCGATGCGCGTTGACGAAAATGCGGCACAAGAACAGTCTCGCGCGAGACTGGCGCTTTTGGGGGAATCAACATGAGTGCAAAGAAATACGCCGCCGAAGTCATCGGTACCTTCTGGCTGACCTTTGCCGGCTGCGGCAGCGCGGTCATCGCTGCCGGGTTCCCGCAAGTCGGCATCGGCCTGCTCGGCGTCGCGCTCGCCTTCGGTCTCACCGTCGTGACGATGGCCTATGCGGTCGGCCATATCTCCGGCGGACATTTCAACCCGGCCGTGACCATCGGTCTGGCGGCTGGCGGGCGTTTCCCGGCGAGCCAGGTCCCAGGCTACATCGTATCGCAGGTCATCGGCGGCATCGCGGCAGCGGCGGTGCTCTATTTCATCGCCAGCGGCGCTCCCGGCTTCGACGTCGCCAAGGGTTTCGCCTCCAATGGCTACGGCGAGCATTCGCCGGGCAAGTACGGGCTCGGCGCGGCCTTCGTCATGGAATTCGTCATGACCGCCGTCTTCCTCTTCGTGATCTTCGGCGCGACCAGCAAGCAGGCGCCGGTCGGCTTCGCGCCTCTGGCCATCGGCCTGGCGCTGGTGCTGATCCATCTCGTCAGCATTCCCGTCACCAACACCTCGGTGAACCCGGCGCGCTCGACCGGCCCGGCGCTGTTCGTCGGCGGCTGGGCGATCTCGCAGCTCTGGCTGTTCTGGCTGGCGCCGATCCTCGGTGGCATCTGCGGCGGCGTGCTCTATCGCTGGATCAACGACGAGGCCTGAGAAGGCATGGTCCCGGCGCTTCGGCGCCGGGCTTGTCGAAGAATTGACCGGTTGCCCCCGCGGGCGGCCGGTTTTTTGTTAGGCGAGGATCGGCCGCGCCTCGATTACCACGAAGGCCTGCGCCAGCGGCGGATCGTCCGTCAGCGAGACATGGACGATCGCCTCGTGCCCTGGCGGCGTCATCTCGGCAAGCCGCGCCGCCGCGCCGCCGCTCAGCTTCATGGTCGGCCGCCCGCCGGGCAGGTTGACCACCTCCATGTCGCGCCAGAACACGCCGTGGCTGATGCCGGTTCCGAGCGCCTTGGAGCAGGCTTCCTTGGCAGCGAAGCGGCGGGCATAGGAGGCCGCCCGGGTCGCCCTTCGGTCCGATTTCGCCTGCTCGCCTTCCGTGAAGACGCGCTGCGTGAAGCGCGTCCCGAAGCGCTGCAGCGAGTTCTCGATGCGGCGGATGTCGCAGAGGTCGGAGCCGATGCCGAGGATCATACGCCCGCTTTATCCGGCGGCGCGGCCCTCGTCCATCGCCTGGCGCATCAGGGCGATGGTTGTCTCAAGGCCGACGAAGATCGCCTCGCCGACCAGGAAATGGCCGATATTGAACTCGACGAAGGCGGGAACGGCGGCGAGCTTGCGCGCCGTGTCATAGTCGAGGCCGTGGCCGGCATGGACTTCCAGCCCGAGCGAGGCGGCGAAGGCTGCGCCCTTGGCGAGGCGCTGGAATTCGGCTTCGGCCTTGTCGGCATGCCCGTCGGCGACGGCATGGCACCATGTGCCGGTGTGAAGCTCGACCACCGGCGCGCCGAGCTCGGCCGCCATCGCGATCGGCGCCTCGTCCGGCTCGATGAACAGCGAGACACGGCAGCCGGCCGCTTTCAGACGGGCGATCGCAGGCGCCAGAGCTGCAGCTTGGCCGACGACGTCGAGTCCGCCTTCGGTCGTCCGTTCCTCGCGCTTCTCCGGCACGAGGCAGGCGGCGTGCGGCTTCAGCTTCTCGGCGAGGCCAATCATCTCCTCCGTCGCGGCCATCTCGAAGTTGAGTGGCTTCGAAAGCTCGCTCGCCAGCCGTTCCATGTCGGCATCGCGAATGTGGCGCCTGTCCTCGCGCAGATGCGCGGTGATGCCGTCGGCGCCGGCGGCGATGGCGAGGTGGGCGGCGCGGACCGGATCGGGCAGGGCGCCGCCGCGAGCATTGCGCACGGTGGCGACGTGGTCGACATTGATCCCAAGGCGCAGGCGGTTCTTCGGCATCGTCACGGTCCCCAGCTCCACGCTAGCCTGTACGCCCTGGCCGGCGCCGGCTCAAGGCAACGGAATTGATCGGCATCTTCAGCGTTGTTGATCGGTTGCGGTGCGCGCGAGTATTCGCGCCGGGTCGGCCCTTGCGGGAGCGAGCTGTTGTTAAGACCTGCGCGCTATTCTGCGCCGATGCAGTACTCCATCTCGGACCGAAAGCTCTTCGAAGCGGACGTTTCGCCGGATCGGCGCGATGCCAGTCAACCGCCCGATCGTTCGCTCGGCCGGGTGGTGTCGTGCTCCGGCGCGCGCGCCACCATCGTCGCGAGCGTCACCGGGCCGGCGTTGGGGCCCAACAATATCTGGGCAGTCGGTCGCCTGATCTCGATCAACCTGGGGGAAAGCCGGGTCGTCGGCCTCGTCTACCAGATGCGGGTCATGAGCTCGGGTTGGGACGAGAGCGGAGCGAATGCGATCGGCATCGACGTCGAGCTGCTCGGAGAGGTGGTCGACCTGCCGGATGGTCGCTGCCGTTTCCAGAGCGGGATCACGACCTATCCGCCGCTCGGCTCCTTGGCGCACCGCATCCGCTCGCGCGACCTCGCTGCCGTCCACGATCTCGGCGAGTGCGAAGGCGCCGAGATCGGCACGCTGTCGCAGGATGGCGCGATCCCGGCGACGGTCAGCATAGAGCGCCTGCTCTCGCGCCATTTCGCCGTGCTCGGCACCACCGGCGTCGGCAAGTCGAGCGCGGTCGCGCTCCTCCTTCGCAAGGCGGTGGAAGCCAAGCCCAATCTGCGGGTGCTGATCCTCGATCCGCACAACGAGTACGCCCATGCTTTCCCTGAGAATTCGGTCCGCATCGACGCCCAGACGCTCGACCTGCCGTTCTGGACCTTCCGTTTCGACGAGTTCGCCGACATCGTCTTCCGGGGCCGGCCACTGGTCGAGGACGAGGCCGAGATCCTGCGCGAGGTGATCGCCGTCGCGCGCAGCCGTTACCGGAGCGGCGCAGCCCACGACATGGTGCGCGATCTCGGCAGCAGCGTGCTGAAGCGGCCGCTCGACCTTGGCGCGCGCCGTCCTGCGGAAATGGGTGGGGCGGCCGGTCTGGCTGTGCCCTATCGGATCGCCGATCTCTTCGCCGCGATCGACGAGCTGATCGGCTTGCACGAGCAACGCTACCCGCGCGCCACGCTGCGGTCGCTGCGCGTGCGTCTGGAAACGCTGCACGCCGATCCGCGCTACGGCTTCCTCTTCGCGCATGCCAACAGCATCGAGACGATCGCGCCGGTGATCGGCCAGATCTTCCGCGTGCCGCATCAGGGCCGCCGGGTCACGGTCTTCCAGCTGGCCGGCCTGCCTTCCGAAGTGGTGAACGCGGTGGCCTCGAGCCTGGCGCGGCTCGCCTTCGACCTCGCAATGTCGAGCCGGGGCGGATACGAGATCCTGCTGCTCTGCGAGGAGGCGCATCGCTACGTTCCGCAGAATCAGGCGCTCGGCTTCGCTCCCACCCGTCAGGCCATTGCCCGCATAGCGAGGGAGGGCCGCAAATACGGTGCCTATCTCGGCATCGTCACGCAGCGTCCGGGTGAGCTTGACCCGACGATCCTGTCGCAGTGCTCCACCGTCTTCGCCATGCGCCTCGCCAACGAGGCCGACCAGCAGATCATCCGCGCGGCGATCGCCGACGCCTCGGCGAGCACGATCGCCTTCCTGCCCTCGATCGGCAATCGCGAGGCCATCGCCTTCGGCGAGGCGGTGGCGACGACGATGCGCATGCGCTTCCTCGACCAGCGGCCGGAAGAGCTTCCGGCAATGCTCGGTCACGAGCCCGGCGCGGCGCGCCGGCCGGAGCCCGGCCTGGAGGAGCTCGTCGCCCGCATGCGTGGGCTGTAGGCCGCGTCGGTAGGGATCTGCGAAAATCTTGCATCTGCGCGGCGCAAGCTGTAAGAGCGCCCTTCATCGTTTCCATCGCATCGACGACATCTGGAAGGAGCCCGCGGGATGGCTCGCGTTACCGTTGAGGATTGCATCGACAAGGTCGAGAACCGCTTCGAGCTCGTCCTGCTCGCGAGCCATCGCGCCCGCATGATCGCGTCCGGCTCCTCGATCCTGGTGCCGCGCGACAACGACAAGAACCCCGTCGTTGCCCTGCGCGAGATCGCAGAAGAGAAGCTGACCCCCGAGGATCTCAAGGAAGACCTCATCCACTCGCTGCAGAAGCATGTCGAGGTCGACGAGCCGGAGGCCGATCCGGTGCCGCTGCTGACCTCGCAGTCGCACGTCGCCACCCCCGATTCGGAAGTCCAGTTCGACCGGATGAGCGAAGAGGACCTGCTGCGCGGCCTCGACGGCCTCGTGCCGCCGACCGAGAGCGCCGACGACGAGGACTGAGCGCATCGCTCCGGCCCGCTGCCGGAGCGTCATGTGGAAAATCGTTGACGATGATCGCTAAAGCCCGGCGCTGCCGGGCTTTTTCATGCCCGCTGCGCAAGCAGGCGCCTTGCCGGCAGGCGCGCCCTTGCCGATATTGAACGGATCCAGGGAAGATGATCGGCGGAGCAGGGCCCGCATGGGCATGATGCGGCAATACGAGCTTGTCGACAGGGTCAAGCGCTACAATCCGAACACGGACGAGGACCTGCTCAACCGCGCCTATGTCTACGCCATGCGCGCGCATGGCACGCAGAAGCGTGCCTCGGGCGATCCGTTCTTCGCGCATCCGCTCGAAGTCGCGGCGCTGCTCACCGATCTCAAGCTCGATGACGCCACCATCGTCGCGGCGGTCCTGCACGACACCGTGGAGGACACCGAGGCGACGCTGGAGGAGATCGAGAACCTTTTCGGGCCCGATATCCGACGCCTCGTCGATGGCCTGACCAAGATCAAGAAGCTCGACCTCGTCTCCAAGAAGGCGGCGCAGGGCGAGAACTTCCGCAAGCTGCTGCTCGCCATCGTCGACGATATCCGCGTCTTGCTGGTCAAGCTCGCCGACCGGCTGCACAACATGCGCACCCTCCACTACATGGCGCCCGAGAAGCGCCTGCGCATCGCGGAGGAGACGGTCGAGATCTATGCGCCGCTCGCCGGCCGCATGGGCATGCAGGAATTGCGCGAGGAGCTCGAGGAACTCGCCTTCCGCCACATCAAGCCGGAAGCGCACGAGACCATCACCAAGCGGCTGGAGGAGGTGACCCAGCGCGAGGGGCGCGTCATCAGCGAGATCGAGAACGATCTCAAGGGCAAGCTCGCCGAGCGCGGCATCGAGGCCCAGGTCTATGGCCGGCGCAAGCGGCCCTACTCGATCTGGAAGAAGATGGAGCGCAAATCCGTCTCCTTCGAGCAGCTTTCCGACATTTTCGGCTTCCGCGTCATCGTCGACAAGCCGGAGGACTGCTACCGCGTGCTCGGCATCGTCCACATGACCTGGCCGATGGTTCCCGGCCGCTACAAGGACTACATCTCGACGCCGAAACAGAACGATTATCGTTCGCTTCACACCACCGTCGTCGGGCCAGGCCGCCAGCGCGTCGAGCTGCAGATCCGCACCGACAAGATGGACCGCGTCGCCGAATACGGCATCGCCGCCCATGCCCGTTACAAGGACGGACGCACCGCCGGGGCGATCGGCGAGGCGGATGAGAGCCGCGCCTATCAATGGCTGCGCCGCACCGTCGATCTCCTGGCCGAGGGCGACAATCCCGAGGAGTTCCTCGAGCACACCAAGCTCGAGCTTTTCCACGATCAGGTCTTCTGCTTCACGCCCAAGGGCCGGCTGATCGCGCTGCCGCGTGGCGCGACCCCGATCGACTTCGCCTATGCCGTCCACACCGATGTCGGCAACACCGCCGTCGGCGCCAGGATCAATGGCCGGATCGCGCCGCTGCTGACCGAACTGCAGAACGGCGACGAGGTCGAGATCACCCGCGCCGAGGGGCAGGCGCCGCCCGCGGCCTGGGAATCCCTTGCGGTGACCGGCAAGGCCCGCGCCGCGATCCGCCGAGCCACCCGCGCCGCCGTGCGCCGGCAATATGCCGGGCTTGGCCGCCAGATCCTCGAACGCGCCTTCCAGCGCGCCGAGCGGCCCTTCTCCGACGAGAAGCTCAAGGCGGCGCTGAAGCGTCTGGCACGCACCGCCGTCGACGACGTCTTTGCCGCCGTGGGGCGTGGCGAGATGTTCTCCGGCGATGTCGTGAGGGCGGTCTATCCCGATCTGGAGCCGGAGAAGCGTCAGGCGCTCGACGCAAAGGCCAAGGCCTCGCCCGTGGGCAAGGGCTGGTTCGAACTGCGCCAAGGCGGCGAGAACCTCAAGTTCAAGCTGCCGGAGGAGACCCCGGGCGCCGACGCGATCCCGATCCGCGGCCTCGGCGGCGATCTGCCGGTGCGCTTCGCGCCGGGTGGCGGCGCCGTGCCCGGCGACCGCATCGTCGGCATCCTGACGCCCGGCGAGGCGGTGACGATCTATCCGATCCAGTCGCCCTCGCTCGCTGCCTTCGACAATGAGCCGGAACGCTGGCTCGACGTGCGCTGGGATCTCGACGACAGCCGCCCGCAGCGCTTCCCCGCCCGGATCATGTTGAACTCGATCAACGAGCCCGGCTCGCTCGCCCAGATCACCACGACCATCGCCGAGCATGACGGCAATATCGACGCGGTGCAGATGGTGCGGCCGACGCCGGACTTCACCGACGTCACCATCGACCTGACGGTCTGGGACCTGAAGCACCTCAGCGCGATCATCAGCGAATTGCGCGAAAAGCGCGTGATCAGCCGGGTGGAGCGGGTGGTAGCCTAGGCGCTTTCGTCATGGTCGGGCTTGTCCCGACCATCGACGTCTTCCCTCGGGCAGCGCGGTGTTCAAGACGCGGATGCTCGCCACAAGGGCGAGCATGACGGTTTGAGATACGGCCTTGCTCACCCAGCCCGGAACGCCGCCGCCAGCTCCCTGACGAAGGCGTTGGCGCGCGGTGTCGAGACCTGGCTGCGCAGCACGACGTCGGAGGCGCCGAGCGCCGGCAGGCCCCAATCCGGTCCGATATCGACCGCCCCGCGCGGCGCGATGCGCACGGCGAGCGGCGCGACGCCGAGCCCACCGCCGACCGCCGCCAGGACTGCCGCCATGCCGCCGCCGATGAAGGCCTCGCGCCAGGCGATGCCGGCGCGTTCGAGCGTCGCGACGGCATGCAGCCGCAGTCGGCATTCCGCTACGAGATTGACCAGCGGCAGCGGCCCGTCCGGCCGCGCCAGGGATGGCATCGCGAACCAGCCGAAGACATCGCGGCGCAGCACTTCGCCGGTCCGACCCGGCCCGAGGCGTCTGACGATCGCGACATCGAGCTCGCCGCGTTCGTAGGCATCGTCCAGCGCCGCGGATGCCTCGATCCGCAGCCCGATGACGAGGCCGGGATCGTGTCGTGCCAGTCTCGCGAGCAGGGCAGGAGCGTCGGGACCCACCGCCTGCTCGCTGATGCCGATCGCGATCCTTTCCGCCGGCTGGGCGAAGGCGGCGAGCGCCCGCTCATGTGCAGCCATCAAGTCGCGTGCCGCAGGCAGGAAGCGCTCGCCCTCGGACGTCAGTCGGACGAGGCGCGGATGCCGCTGCAGCAAGGTCTGGCCGAGGCTTTGCTCGAGCCGCTTGATCCTTGTGCTGACAAGGGATTGCGCGGTGCCGAGCGCCTCGGCAGCCCGGGTGAAGCTGTTGAGCTCCGCCGTCCTCAGGAAGGCGGCGACTGCATCGAGGTCTAGCGATCCCATCATAGATATAAAATCCGTATCGCTGCTATCATAGGTGATACGGTTTTCGGATTTGATGGGCAAGCTTAGCTTGGCGGTATCGACGGTCACCTCGACCCAGCTATGGAGCCCCCAATGCCTTTGATCCGCATCTCGATGCGCCGCGGCCATCCGGCCTCGCATCCCGCCGCCATCGTCGACGGTGTCTATCGCGCTCTGCGCGCGACCTTCGAGGTCCCCGAGAACGACCTGTTCGCCGTCGTCCATCAGCATGAGGCGGAGGAATTCGTCTTCGACGCCAATTACTTCGGCTTTCAGCGTTCGGACCGGCTGGTCATCATCCAGATCACCGTCGCCAATACCCGCGGCGTCACTCAGAAGAAGGCGCTCTATGCCGCGATCGCCGCAAATCTGCAGCGCGAGCCGGGGTTGAGGCCGGACGACATCTTTATCAACCTGGTCGAGGTCAAGCGCGAGGACTGGTCGTTCGGCGGCGGCATCGCGCAATACGTGGCGTGACACTTTTCCAGTAAGTCGTCCCGGACAAGCGGCGAAGCCGCGCCGATCCGGGATCCATGCCGGAGCGGTTCAGGAATGAATCCCGGGTCTTCGCTGCGCTTCGCCCGGGATGACACGCGTCATTTGACCTGCACGATAGCGAAACCCTAACTGCGCGTCATGGAATGGAGCGACGAGGGCACGATCATCGGCGTCAGGCGGCACGGCGAGAGCGCCGTGATCCTAGAGGTGATGACGCGCTATCACGGACGCCATCTCGGTCTCGTCCGCGGCGGCCGCTCGAGCCGGCAGCAGCCCGTGCTCCAGCCAGGGAACGCGGTTTCGCTGAGCTGGCGGGCGCGGCTCGACGAGCATCTCGGCGAATACAAGGTCGAGCTGCTGACCTCCCACGCAGCGCGCTTGATGGCGAAGCCGGTGGCGCTCTACGGGCTCGCCAGCATCGCCGCCCTGCTACGGCTCCTGCCGGAGCGCGACCCGCACCCGGCCTTGCATGAAGGGCTCGGCGTTCTCATCGAGCACCTCGACGAGATCGGTCTCGCGCCGGCGCTGATCGTTCGTTTCGAGCTTGCCATGCTGGGAGAGCTCGGCTTCGGGCTCGACCTCAACCGCTGCGCGGTGACCGGCGCACGCGAGGAGCTGAGCCATGTCTCGCCGAAGTCCGGCAAGGCGGTGAGCCGCAAGGCTGCGGAGCCCTATCTCGACCGCCTGCTGGCCCTGCCGCGCTTCCTCAGCGAAGGGCAGGGGGCGAACCAGCCCCTCCCGGCCGAGATCGCGGCAGGCTTTGCGCTGACCGGCCATTTCCTGCGCCGGTACCTTTATGAGCCGCGCGGACTCGCCGAACCGCCCGAGCGGGCCCGGCTGCTGGAGCTGGCGACGAAAATCCACTGATTTTCGCAGCTTGTTCATCGGTAAACTTTGCAGTTGCCAGCGCGGGCCTGCATCTTCATGGGAAGTGATTCGCGGCCGGACGCGGCCGTAAAGTCGAGGTTGAGTGCACCATGGGTAAGCCTGTCGAGCCGCCGCCGGAGGAGGAATCCGAGCGCGTCGATCTGAAGACCGCGCTTGAGGAGCGCTATCTCGCCTATGCGCTCTCCACCATCATGCACCGTGCCTTGCCGGATGCGCGCGACGGGCTGAAGCCCGTCCACCGCCGCATCCTGCACGCCATGCGCCTGCTCCGGCTCGATCCCGGCCAGGTCCATAAGAAATGCGCCCGCATCGTCGGCGACGTCATCGGTAAGTTCCACCCGCATGGCGACCAGTCGGTCTACGACGCGCTGGTGCGCCTCGCCCAGGATTTCGCCCAGCGCTACCCGCTCGTCGACGGACAGGGCAATTTCGGCAATATCGACGGCGATAACGCCGCCGCCTACCGCTATACCGAAGCGCGCATGACCGAGGTCGCGCGCCTCCTGCTCGACGGCATCGAGGAGGACGCGGTCGATTTCCGCGAGACCTATAATGGCGAGGACGAGGAACCGGTCGTCCTGCCGGCCGCCTTCCCGAACCTTCTGGCCAATGGCTCGCAGGGCATCGCGGTCGGCATGGCGACCTCGATCCCGCCGCACAACGCCGCCGAGCTCTGCGACGCCGCGCTCTACCTGATCCAGCACCCGGAGACGACCTCCGAGCAGCTGATGACCTTCGTGCCGGGGCCGGATTTCCCGACGGGCGGCATCATCGTCGAGAGCCGGGCCTCGATGATCGAGACCTATACCACCGGCCGCGGCGCCTTCCGCACCCGCGCCCGCTGGGTCAAGGAGGATCTGGAGCGGGGCGCCTGGCAGGTCGTCGTCACCGAGATCCCCTACATGGTCTCGAAGGGGCGCCTGATCGAGAAGATCGCCGAGCTCCTGAACGAGCGGAAGCTGCCGCTGGTCGCCGACCTCCGCGACGAGTCGGCCGAGGATATCCGCATCGTCATCGAGCCGCGCGCCCGCAATGTCGACGCCGCCCTGATGATGGAATCGCTGTTCCGGCTCTCCGAGCTGGAAGCGCGCATTCCGATGAACATGAACGTGCTGACCGGCGGGCTGGTGCCGCGCGTGCTCGGCCTCAACGAGGCTCTGCGCGCCTGGCTCGACCATCGCCGCGACGTGCTGCTGCGCCGCTCGCGCTTCCGCCTCGGCCAGATCGAGAAGCGCCTCGAAATCCTGCGCGGCCTGCTGATCGTCTATCTCGATCTCGACCGGGTGATCAAAATCATCCGCGAGGAGGACGAGCCGAAGATCGAGCTGATGCGCTTCTTCGAGCTCACCGAGATCCAGGCCAACGCCATCCTCGACACCAGGCTGCGGGCGCTGCGCAAGCTCGAGGAGATGCAGCTCAAGACCGAGCTCGACGAGCTGACCGCCGAGAAGGGCCAGATCGAGGGGCTGCTCGCCTCCGAGGCGACGCAGTGGAAGACCATCTCCTGGGACATCCGCGAGGTGAAGAAGCTGTTCGGGCCGGAGACCGAGATCGGCAAGCGCCGCACCAGCTTCGCCGACATGCCCGAGACCACCGAGGTCGACCTGACCCAGGCCATGGTCGAGCGCGAGCCGGTGACGGTGGTGATCTCGAAGAAGGGCTGGATCCGGGCGCTGAAGGGCCATGTCCAGGACCTGTCGAGCCTCTCCTTCAAGGGCGATGATGGCTTGCGCACTGCCTTCTTCACCGAGACCACGGCGAAGATCCTGGTAATGGCGACGAATGGCAAGGTCTTCACGCTGGAGGCCTCGAAGCTGCCCGGCGGGCGCGGCTTCGGCGATCCGATCCGCCTGATGATCGAGCTGGAGGAGAGCGCCGAGATCGTCGCCGCCTTCCCCTATCGGCCAGGGCTGAAGCTGCTGATGGCGACGACCGAAGGGCGCGGCTTCGTGGTCTCGAGCGACGACATCGTCGCCAACACCCGCAAGGGTAAGCAGGTGCTGAACGTCGAGGCGCCGGTCGAGGCGATGCTCGCCGTGCCGGCCGAGGGCGACCATGTCGCGATCATCGGCCAGAACCGCAAGCTGCTCTGCTTCCCGATCTCGGAAGTCGCGGAGATGAGCCGCGGCAAGGGCGTCAAGCTGCAGCGCTACAAGGATGGCGGGCTTTCCGATGCCAAGGTCTTCCCCCTGGCCGACGGGCTGACCTGGCTCGACACTTCGGCGCGGACCTGGACGGTGCCACAGGCCGAGCTGATCGACTGGCTCGGCCATCGCGCCGAATCCGGCCGGCTGCCGCCCAAGGGCTTCCCGAAGAACAACAAGTTCGGCGGGTAAGCGACGCAGCAGCCGGCCGGCCTTCCGGCGCTATCGGCCGGTCTGCTGAGGCGTCGGCCAGCCGACCGAGCGGCCGAGATCGGTGGTGTGGCAGGCCGAGAGGGCAAGCGCCAGCAGGCTGGCGGCGATCAGGCGTGACATGAAACTGCTCCGGTGGGTTGTGCAGGGTGGGTGAACGGGACGGCGCGCCGCGTTGGCTCAGTTTTGGCCGGGCGGCGGCGATCCAAGCGCGGCTTCGATCGTGCGCCGATGCGCGCCGGCGACCAGCAGGCAGAGGGTGAGCAGGGCCAAGGCGGGTAGCGGCGAGCCGGGCAGGACCGTGAGATGTGTCAGGGCGGCGCCGGCCATTGTCGCCGCTAGCAATAGGGCGGCAAATCCGGCGAGCGCGGGCAGGAGCAGGGCGGCAGCGCCTGCGAGCTCGATCGCGCCGGTCAGATAGCGGAACCATTGCCCGAGGCCGATCGTGCCGAAGGCCTCGACCATGGGCTGGGCACCGGCGAGCTTGGCGCCGCCAGCGGCCGCGAAGACGGCTGCGAGAACCGCCTTGACGGCCCACAGGGCGAGCCTGCGCCAGCGTGGGGCCTCCGGGATTTCAAGGGCTGGCATCGATCTCTCCGGGGAATTCCACAGGGCGCGATTGGCGGTTGTTCGCTTTCGCCACATGGAATTCGGGAGTAGAGATCGAAATGACAAGTAGGACGGATTTACTGGTATAGTATGAAAAACGAGACTAATGGGATCGAGCCCTCGTCAGCTGGGGCGGAACACCTTGCGGAGCCGGATACTTGTCCGAGCGTGGAGGTGGTCGAGCAGTTCCATGCCGCCATGCGCATGCTGACCGGCAAGTGGAAGGCCGAAATTCTCTGGCGGCTCGGACATGGCACTATGCGCTTCGGCGAGCTGCGGCGCGCGATTCCCGGTATCACCCAGCACATGCTGACGACACAGCTTCGGGATCTAGAGGCGCATGGTCTTGTCAGGCGCACGATCTACCCGGAGGTGCCTCCGCGCGTGGAGTACGAATTGACGCCGTCAGCCCGCGATCTCGGCCCGGTGTTCAACGAGATCAGGATCTGGTCCGACAAGCACGCGGTCGCGCTCAGCCGACCGACTTGAGCACGCTGGGTCGAGCTGGCTTCTGCTGATCGATCAAGGAATTACGCCGATCTGGTGAATCGGCATGCCAGCGGATTGAATCAGGATCGAAGCGTCATGAATCCGGTCTTCAGCGGATCGACTGGCCCACCAGTCCGACTTCCAGCCCGAGCGTCAGCTTGTCGGTGACCGCCCATTCGACGCCGGCGCGCGCTTCCGGCCTGACCGCGATGTCCGAGCGGGAGAAGGGCGCCGAGAACGGTGTCGGACCGTAGCGATAGGTCTCGTTGGCGGCGGCCATGCCGAACTTGGTGTAGAGTAGCACGTCGGGCGTCGCGAGCACGCCGGCCTTGATCTGGAACGCGCCGGCGATGTCCTGCGTATAGCTCGCCTGGCCGAAGCCCGGGCTGTTGTAGCCGCCGAAGCTCGGAGCATACTCCAGCGCCCCGACGATGCCGTAGACGAAGTCGCCGTCGCGCCACATCTTGCCGCCCTCAAGCCCGATCGTCGGGCCGGCGGTGGTGCCGAACTGCTTCGAGCTGATGACCTGGAAGCCGCTCGAGATGCGCGCGTAGGAGCCTTCCCATTTCACGCCGCCTGGCGCCAGCGTGGGCGCCGACCAGGCAAAGCTGGGCAATGTCCCAAACCCCATGAAGGGCAGGAAGGCCTGTGCCTGGGCGGGTCGGCTGGCAAAGGCAAGGCCGGCAATGACGGCGATGCCTGTCACTCGTGCCATGATAGCGGGCGCGCTCATGCTCATGGTCTAGCAGGAGAGGGAGCGATTGTCGCGCTTTTGTGGCGGGCCGCTGGTCGCATCAGGCGACTTTGGTCTTCAGCCGCAGGAAGCGCATCGTCCGATCGGCGGTCGCGGCATCGAGCCTGCCATAGTCCCGCAGATCGTCCTCGATCGTCTTGGCCGCGAAGAAGAGCCGGCGTCCGCGCAGGCTGAGCATCGCGCGGAAGGTTTCCGCGTCGAGGTTGAGTGCGCGGCCGAGAACGGCGATGCCGCTGACGTCGCGCTGGAGCAGCACGCGGAGCGCCTGTTCGTTGCTGATATCCGCGGCGGAGGCGAGGACCTGAGCGAGGTGGAAGGCCCGGTCCTCGTCGGCCAGCATGGTCACGACCTCCGGCAGGGTGCGGACCTGCGCGCGCAGATCGGACAGCAGCAGCTTGACCTCCAGCCGCTGCTGCCGCGCCTGCTTGGCGAGATCGGCGGAATCCTTGCTGCGCTCGCCTTGTTCCGCGACCTGCTCGACGATGCGCAGCACGCGCTGGACCCGCTGTGGCGAGAGGTCGCTGCGGCGTGCCAGCGCTTCGCCGACAGCGACGTCGTCGCCGCCGCGCTGGAGCAGCCGGTCGAAGCCATGGTCGGAGAACTGGGCGCCTTCGTTGCCGCTGACGGTCCGCAGCACGCCGCTGTCGCCACGCTCGACCAGGATGTCGGTGACGCTTTCGGAAAGGCGGGCGCGCTCGGCGATCGCGGTCAGATGCGCCTGCGTCTGGCTGACGGCGATGGCGGCGAGGTCGGTGTCGGTCAGAACCGGCGAGAGCTTGAGCACGAGCTTCGCCACTTCGGAATCGGCGTCGCTGGCCAGCGAGACCGCGACCTCATGCGGCAGGCTCGGCGTCGCCGCGACGCTGTCGGCGTATTGCTTGCGGTCTTCGCTCTCGAGATGCGGCAGGGTGCGCAGCGCGATGTCGCCGTAATGCGACTTGGAGGTGTCGCTGGGTTCGCCATCGAGCAGGAACAGGTCGGTCACGGCATTGAGGAGCTGGCGCCGCGAGTCCGATGACATGTCCGCCGGCATGCGGGAAAGCGACTGCAACATGGGTAGGTCCGGCCATTATGAGCGCGCGACGCCGCGAGCGAAGACCGCAACTTGCCCCAGGTCCATTTGATTTAGTCTTAAGCCGACCGGCCAATTTGGGCCGTTCGCCAAGTATTGTGTGCGCGCGTCAGGGGGACCCGCAGGGGGCTTCCTGCGAGGTCCGCCCCGGAACTTCCTCCCGACCGCCACGTTTTCGCGGCACCGGTCACGGCATGGTGGCGGCCGAAGGATCTTACCCGGAGCTTTGCGTGAACTGTCCTGCCCGAGATGATGTGCGTCTTCCCGAAATGTCGCAGCCGCCGCGCCGGGAGCCGGCGGCCAGCCCGCCCTCGCGCCGCTCGGTTCTCGCGCTCCTCGCCTCGACCGCCATGCTTGCTCCGCCGGCGCTCGCCCAGAACCCAACCACGCCATCGGGCAGGAACGCGGCGGACGGCCAGCCGCCCGGTACGCCGCGCCCCGGCACCTTCAGCTATGCGGAGGTCGTCAATCAGGCACGCATCCTGGCCGAGCGCCCCTTCGACGACGCGCAGCCCGATATTCCGGACGCGCTGAGGGCGCTGACCTATGACAGCTATCGCGAGATCAGGTTCCGCCGCGACAAGGCGCTCTGGCAGAATGACGGAACGGATTTCCGTCTGCAGCTCTTCCATCTCGGCTTCCTGCACGACCGGCCGGTCCAGATCCACGTCGTGTCAAACGGCAATGCGATTCCGATTCCGTACAACATGGCGCTGTTCGAGTTCGGCAAGGCGCCGGTGCCGCAGAAGCTGCCGGTGTCGCTGGGTTTTGCCGGCTTTTCCGTCACGACGACGTTGAACAGCCTGAAGCTGCAGGACGAGGTGATCTCGTTCCTCGGCGCCAGCTATTTCCGCTTTCTCGGGCGCGGCCATCGCTACGGCCTGTCGGCACGGGCGCTCGCGCTCGATGTCGGTGGCGAGGCGGATGAGGAGTTTCCGTTCTTCCGTTCGCTCTGGCTGGAGCGGCCGAAACCGGAAAGCGTCGATCTCGTCGTCTATGGACTGGTCGATTCACCCTCGGTCAGCGGAGCCTTCCGCTTCGTGGTGACGCCCGGCCCGCAGACCAGAATCGCGGTGACGGCGACGATCATTCCGCGCAAGCCGATCCAGCGCATCGGCATCGCGCCGCTGACCTCGATGTTCCTCGCCGGTGAGGGGGACCGCGAGCAGCGCACCGATTTTCGCCCCGAGATTCACGATTCCGACGGGCTGATGCTCCACACCGGCGTCGGCGAATGGATCTGGCGGCCGATCCGCAACCCGAAAGCGCTGATCATCTCCTCCTTCCATGACAGGAACCCGCGGGGCTTCGGCCTGATCCAGCGCGACCGCGAGTTCGGCCATTACCAGGACCTCGAGGCGCACTACCATGCGAGGCCAGGCTACTGGATCGAGCCGGTGGGCGAATGGGGCGAGGGCCGCGTCGACCTGATCGAGATCCCAACGCAGGGCGAGGAATTCGACAACATCGTCTGCTGCTGGACGCCGAAGACGCCGCTGGAGCCCGGGCGCCAGACCGAGCTGAGCTACCGGATGACGAGCGTCTCGACAACCGAGACCTTGCACGGCATGGGTCAGGTCCAGAGCAGCTTTGCGGCGGACGATGCGGTGGATACCGCTGCCGGGCTGGTCCGAAAGCGCTTCATCGTCGATTTCAACGCCGGCGATCTCGAATTTTACCTGAGCGATCCCAAACGCGTCTCCGCGGTGGCCACGGTCTCGGTCGGCTCGGTCACCAACACGATCCTCGATCCCAATTATGCGGCGAAGGGCTTCCGGGCGATCGTCGACGTCGCGCTGCGCCCCGGCGAAAGCACCGATCTGCGCCTCTTCCTGCGGACGCCCTTGCGCTCGCTGACGGAGACTTGGACCACCAGCTGGTCGGCTCCCGGCTCCGCCCCGCCGCCGGCCGCCAGCGGCGGCTGAGCGTCTTCAGGCAGCCGGCAGGCAGGCCGGGCCGAGCGGCTCGAAGCTCTTATAGGTCAGGATGAACTCCTGGTGCCCGAGCTCTTCCGACTTGGTCCGTGCGCCCTGCGCCAGCGAGACGACGAGGTCGCGGATCTCCGTGCCAACCTCGTCGAGGCTGGCGCGGCCTTCGAGAATGCGGCCGGCATCGACATCCATGTCGTCGCTCATCCGGCGGTAGGTCTCGGGGTTGGCGCAGATCTTCACGACCGGCGAGATCGCCGAGCCGACGACCGAACCGCGGCCGGTGACAAACAGCACGCAATGCGCGCCGCAGGCGATCAGCTCGGCGATCTCGGCATTGTCGTTGATGTTGGGGAAGCCGAAGCGGACCTCGCCATCCGGCACCACATCGAGCAGATAGAGGCCGCCATGCGGCGGCACGTCGCCGGGCTTGATCAGCCCGGAGATCGGCGAGGCACCCGATTTGGCATAGGCGCCCATCGACTTCTCCTCGATGGTCGAGAGTCCGCCCTCGGCATTGCCGGCGGCGAAGGAGCCGTAGCCGAGCGTCGCATAGTAGCGGGCCGCCTTGGCGACGGACTTCTCCAGCTCGACGCCGAGCTCGGGCGTGATGGCGCGGGCGGCCATGATGTGCTCGCAGCCGATCAGCTCGCCGGTCTCCTCGAAGATGCAGGCGGCGCCTTCCGCGATCAGCTGGTCGAAGGCGCGCCCGGCCGCCGGGTTGCCTGTGATGCCGGAGGTGCCGTCGGAGCCGCCGCAGACCGTGCCGATCACCAGTTCGCTCACCGCCATCGGTACCGTCTCGACCTCGTCGAGCAGGGCGCGCTGCTCCTCGACCCAGGCGCGACCCTCCTTGATCGAGGCGCGGGTGCCGCCGGTGCCCTGGATGACGATGGTCTTGACCGGTCGGCCGGTGGCGCGGACGACGCGCTCCAGCGCGTATTTGTTGAAGCTCTCGCAGCCGAGCGAGATCAGCAGCACCGCCCCGACATTGGGATGGGTGCAAAGCTGCTCCATCATCCGCTCGGCGTAAGGGTTCGGGTAGCAGCCGGGAAAGCCGATCGCGTGGACCTCGTTCTCGCGCCAGGGCAGGGCGATCTCGCGCGCGACGTGATGGGCGCATTCGACGAGATAGGCGACCGCCACGACGTTGCGGATGCCCTTGCGGCCGTCGCTGCGCAGATAACCCCTGAGCTCGCTCATTGGGTCGCTCCTGCCTTGCGCTCGTCTTCGAGATGATAGGTCGGCGTGTAGTCGCTTCGCATGTTCTGGACATGGACATGGCTGCCGGCGGCGATGGCGACCGTCGCGACGCCGATGGGCGCGCCGTATTTCAGGATCTTTTCGCCGGGCGCGATCGCCCGGCGAGCGACCTTGTGTGCCAGGGGCACATCGCGGTCGAGCGTCGCCGCGCCCGTTCCGGTCTCGATCGCCTCGCCGGCTGGCAGGCGGGTGCGCGCGACGAAGACGTTGTCGCGGGCGTCGAGCAGGATCAGGCGCGGGTCATGGGTCATCAGAACTTGCCGAACTGCAGATAGGCCTGCTGGGGGTCGGTTCCGGCGAGGATCGCGGTGCGGACCTTGTTCTCGGCGGTGATCGCGGTCTCGGACTTGGTCAGCACTTCCTCGATGATCTCGGCGGGAATGCGGACGACGCCGTCGCGGTCGGCCAGGATGTAGTCGCCCGGGCGGATCCAGACATCGCCGATCTTGATCGGCTCGTCGACCGCCTTGGGCTGCCAGAAGCCGACGATGTCGCGCGGCGTATAGGCCTTGAAATAGACCTGATAGCCCATGTCGATCATGAACTCGGTGTCGCGGGCGAGGCCGTCGATGACGCAGCCGCGCACGCCCTTGTTCTTCAGCGTCTCGGCCGAGAGCTCGCCCATCAGCGCGCAGCCCTCGGTGTTGGGCTGGCAGACCCAGACATGGCCGGGCTTGGCGCGCGAGAGCAGGCCGGTCCAGGCCAGCAGCGTCTCATGCGCATCGAACTCGCCGGTCTTGCCTTCCAGGGTGAAGGCCGGACCCGCCAGCTTGGTGCCGGGCAGGAGCGGACGCAGTTCCGGCGGCAGGGTGAAGTCCTTCAGCCCCATCTCGCGCAGAATGTCGTGGATCACGCCGGTGTAGCAGCGCTCGAGGCGCTCGGTCAGCTGGTCGACCATGTTTCCTCCAATACGGGCTGCCAGAGAGAGGGCGGCAGCCTTCGCGGCTACCTATCGCCCGTTGTCTCCTGCCCGGGCAAGTGTTCGTTCTGCAGCCCGGCTGTGCATCTCAAACGATTTAGATGTGGCTGAATCGAGGCTAGACATGCCTCCCGTTTTTCCGGCGCGAGCCGCGCGCCTTTCAGCCGACGCGTTCCCAGCCCTGCGGCATCAGCCGCTCCTGCGGCAGGAAGCGGGCCTTGTAGGCCATTTTCGGCGAACCATCGACCCAATAGCCGAGATAGACGTAAGGCAGGCCGAGCTTGCGGGCGCGCTCGACATGGTCGAGCACCATGAAGGTGCCGAGCGAGCGGATTTCCAGATCGGGATCGTAGACCGAATAGACCATGGAGAGCCCGTCGTTCAGCCGGTCGGTCAGCGCCAGCGCGTAGAGATCGCCCTGGCCGCGCCCGGTGAAGCCGCTGTCGGGGCCGCGCCGACGGTACTCGACCAGGCTGGTCTCGACATGGGTGTCCTCGATCATCATCGCGAAGTCGAGCGCCGACATCGTCGCCATGCCGCCTTCCGGGTGGCGCACGTCGAGATAGCTGCGGAACAGCGAATAATGCTCCGAGCGCGGTTGCGGCGGCAGCGCTTCGCCGATCAGGTCGCTATTGCGCGACAGCACCTTGCGGAAGCCCCGCGACGGGCGGAAATCGTCGACGACGATCCTGACCGAGACACAGGCCCGGCAGGTCTCGCAGGCCGGGCGGTAGGCGATGCTCTGCGAGCGTCGGAAGCCGCCCTGGGAGAGAACGTCGTTGAGGTCGCGCGCCCGGCCGCCGACGAGATGGGTGAACACCTTGCGCTCCTCGCGGCCCGGCAGATAGGGGCAAGGTGTCGGCGAGGTCAGATAGAATTGCGGAGCATCCCGCAGGGGCCGCGTCACGTTCGAAGGGCTCCGTCAATCGCTCGCAGCGAGTTTAGCACCCGCTGCGGCGGCAACAAGCTCTCCACATGGGTCAGGCGCGTACCACTACCAGCCCGGTCAGCAGATCGTGACCGAGGCGCCGGTCGGAGCGCGCCAGTCCGCAGAGAATGTCGAGGAACCAGAGCGCGACCGTGCCGGCCGCGACATAGAAGAACAGCGCGTGCACCGCAGCCGCCAGTGCATCGGGGCGTCCGCCGGTGGCGGTCTCGACCCGAATCCCGGCCATCCGCATGCCGAACGTCGCCTGCTTGCGCCCGCCGACAGTCAGCGCCGCATAGCCGAGCGCGACGCCGATGGTCGCCCCGCCCATCAGCAGCCATGTCAGCCCGAAGGTGACGATGCCGAGAATGCCCAGCAGGACGAGGACCATCCAGGTCAGGAAGAACAGGATGACGACATCGCCGATCCAGGCGAAGAGCCGCGAGCCGAGCACGCCGCGCGTATCCTGCACCGGGCGCTCCTCCACGGGGAGCGTCTGCTGGCGGTAGGAAGAGGGCTGGCTCATCGGGTGGTCGACCTTCCTTTGTCTCGTGCGGGCAAGCTGCTGATCGGAATTGGCGCCCGCACCGACAATGTTTGATCAGCCTCCCGGTTCCGCAAGTCCGCGATGTCGAAAAGTGCAAGCGGCTTTCGCCCAGGATCACGCACTGGTTCGTTGAGAAGGAGACCGATTCACGCTCCCGAAGTGTCACTGACCGGAGCGATCGGTCTCCTGGCCGCGCGGATAGATTCGCCGCGGCGCAAAACCTTCCCGGCACAG
The DNA here is from genome assembly GCF_032464875.1 of Allobosea rubneri. Classification (NCBI taxonomy): domain Bacteria; kingdom Pseudomonadati; phylum Pseudomonadota; class Alphaproteobacteria; order Hyphomicrobiales; family Alloboseaceae; genus Allobosea; species Allobosea rubneri. The sequence continues at coordinate 110,735 of NZ_JAWDID010000010.1, read as the reverse complement.
CGCCTGCTCGATCGCCGCGGTATGGTGCTCGTCGCGGGTTTCGACGGTGACGTCGAGCGTCACGCCCTTGGCGGGGACGTCGAGGAAGAGCCGGCCATGGCTGACCTCGAGGATGTTGGCGCCGAGCGTGCCGAGCAGGCTCGCGACCTTGCCGAGCAGGCCCGGCCTGTCGCTCGCCGTCAGGCGGAAGGCGGCGATGCGCTGCTCGCGCTCGAGTTCGCGGACCATGATGGCAGCGAGCAGCCGCGTGTCGATATTGCCGCCGGTGAGAACGAGTCCGACCTTGCGGCCGCGATAGCGCTCCGGCTGCTGCAGCATGGCGGCCAGCCCGGACGCCCCCGCGCCCTCGGCGAGCGTATGCTGCAGGGTGGCATAGGCGTTGACGGCGCGCTCGATCAGATCCTCGCCGACCAGCACGATGTCGGAAACCAGTTCCCTGACGATCGGCAGGGTCTGCACGCCGACCGTCTTCACCGCGATGCCTTCGGCGAGCGTCGCGCCGCCGATCGGTAGCTCGGCCGCGTGAATGGCGTTGTGGAATGATGGGTAGAGCGCGGCCTCGATGCCAATCAGCTCGATCCCCGGCTTCAGCGCCTTGGCGGCGACCGCATTGCCGGCCATCAGTCCGCCGCCGCCGATCGGGATCAGCAGGACGTCGAGATCCGGCGCCTCGCGCAGCATTTCGAGCGCGACCGTGCCCTGGCCGGCCATCACCGCCGCATCGTCATAGGGGTGGACGAAGACCAGCCCTTTCTCCTGCGCGATGCTGCGGGCCTGCTGGGCGGCCTCGTAGAGTGTCTCGCCGAAGAGCACCACCTCGGCGCCATGGGCGCGGGTGTTCTCGACCTTCACCAACGGCGTTGGCTCCGGCATCACGATCGTCGCCGGGATGCCGAAGCGCCTGGCATGATAGGCGACCGCCTGGGCGTGATTCCCGGCCGACATCGCGATCACGCCGCGGCGCTTCTCTTCGTCTGAGAGGCTGAGCAGCTTGTTCACCGCCCCGCGTTCCTTGAACGAGGCGGTGGCCTGCATGTTCTCGTGCTTGACCAGGACCTCGGCTCCCGTGAGGGCCGAGAGGCGCGGCGCCGGCATCAGCGGCGTCTTCAGCACATGGCCTTCGATGGTGCGCGCCGCAGCCTCGATATCGGCGAAGCTGATGGCGAATGCGGTCTCTGCCACGTTTTTCCCCCGGAGCGCTTTCAGACTTGGCGCGGCGACAGCGCGCCATCGCCGAAGAAGCCGCCGGGGCGCAGGATCAGCGTCACGGCGAGCAAGCTATAGACGGCGATGTCGCGCTGTTCGAGGGGCATTGCCGTCGACCATGCCATCTCGAAGGCGGCGATGGCGAGCCCGCCGAGGCAGGCGCCCGGAACCGAGCCGATGCCGCCGAGCACCGCTGCCACCAGCGCCTTGAGGCCGAGCGTGAAGCCGCCCGAAAAGCCCATGCCGCCATAGATCACCGTCACGATCACGCCGGCCGCGCCGCAGGCCGCGCAGGCGATGACAAGGGCCCGATCGTGCACGGCCCGCGCATCGACGCCGAACAGGGCGGCGGTGCGGGCATCGTCGGCCACCGCCCGCCAGGCCCGGCCATAGGCCGAGCGGCGCAGATAGTGGATCAGCCCCAGTGCCGCCGCGAGCCCGCCCGCCGTCATCGCGAGCCCGACCGGCGTGGTGGTCACGGTGAAGTTAGCGGCCCGCGCCAGCGGCAGCGGCTCGTTGAACACAGGCGGCAGCCAGCGCAGCTCGACCCCTTGTGCGAGGCGCAGATACTCGGACAGCGCGATGGCGAGGCCGATCGTCGCGATCAGCACCTGCTGGCCGTTTGCCTTGTCGAGATGGCGCAGCACAAAGCGCCCCATGGCGAAGCCATGGATGGCGCTGACCGCGATGGCGACCAGGAAGGCGATGGCGAGGCCGGAGGCCGGGGTCGAGGACGCGAGGGAGAAGACGAGCGCCACGCCGACCACGGCCGCGGCGGCGCCCAGCGCCGAGAATTCGCCGAAGGTCAGGATAATGCGGCCGTTCAGCCCGTAGATCAGCGCATAGGCGCTGGCGAGCAGGGCGTAGATCGCGGCCGAGGGCAGGGCGGCGAGGCTCTGCTGCATGAGATAGGCCGCGCCCGGCGGAAGCAATGGCAGATGCCCGACCGGCGCCGCTTCCGGGTCGACCGGCGGCTCGGCCTTGTTCTCGAGATAGAAGCGCCGCAGGAGCAGGAAGCTCGCATCGGTCATCGGCCGCCCGTCCGAGGCGAGGCCGGCTAGCGCGCCGCGCTGCAGCGGCGTGCCCTCGCCGGCGAAGATGCAGTCGATGGTGCGCCGCCTCGGCTGCAGGTCGGGGCGCTCGACCCGGTAGACGATGCGCAATATGCCGGGGCGCGGGCCCTGGCCGCTGCCTTCGATCACGATCGTGCTGTCGCCGGGGTTAAGCGCCGGGATCGCCAGCCGGCAGGCGCGCCGCTGGTCGGTGTCGAAGCGCTGCCCGCAGGAGGCGAGCGCCAGGCAGAGCAGAATCGACGTGAGCAGCGCGCGCATCGGTGCTGACGCTAGCGCGCTTCAAGGCTGCGCGGAACACGGCTTGTGCGGAGCGTCATGCCCGAGCCTGACCCGAGCATCGCTTCCAGGAGATTCTCGGGCCTGCGCTTCGCTTCGCCTGAGAAAGACGGCGTTTGCTCAACCGCGCGCCTTCAGCATCCGCGCCACCTTCGGCGCGAAATAGGTCAGGACACCGTCGGCGCCGGCGCGTTTGAAGGCCAGCAGGCTCTCCAGCATCGCCTTGTCGCCGTCGAGCCAGCCATTATTGGCGGCGGCCATGATCATCGCGTACTCGCCCGAGACCTGATAGGCGAAGGTCGGCACCGCAAAGGTGTCCTTCACCCGCGCCACGACGTCGAGATAGGGCAGGCCGGGCTTGATCATCACCATGTCGGCGCCTTCCTCGAGATCGAGCGCCACTTCGGCGATCGCCTCGTCGGAATTGGCCGGATCCATCTGGTAGGTGCGCTTGTCGCCGACCAGCGTGGCATTGGTGCCGATCGCATCGCGGAACGGGCCGTAATAGGCCGAGGCGTATTTCGCCGCATAGGCCATGATCTGCACGTCCTCGAGCCCGGCGTTGTCGAGCCCGGCGCGGATCGCGGCGACACGTCCGTCCATCATGTCGGAGGGGGCGATCACGTCGGCGCCGGCCTCCGCCAGAGCGAGGGCCTGCTGCGTCAGGATGTGGACGCTGGCGTCGTTGAGCACCTTCTCGCCATCCATGACGCCGTCATGCCCATGCGAGGTGTAAGGATCGAGCGCGGCGTCGCAGATGATGCCGATCTCCGGCACCGCCGCCTTGATCGCCCGGACGGCCCGGCACATCAGGTTGCGGCTGTTCAGCGCTTCCGAACCGGTCGGGTCGCGCAGTTCGCGCTCGACGAAGGGGAAGGGCGCGATGGCCGGGATTCCGAGCGAAGCGGCTTCTTCTGCCTGCCGCACAGCCTCGTCGATATTGAGCCGGTCGACGCCGGGCATCCAGGCGACCGGCGAGCGCGCCTCGCGCGAATCCATCAGGAAGATCGGCCAGATCAGATCGTCGACCGTCAGCAGGTTCTCGCGCACCAGCCGGCGGGACCAGTCGGCCTTGCGGTTGCGGCGCATGCGGCGGGTGAGGCCGAGGGAAGTCGATGTCGGGGCCTCGACCAGTCTTGCTTGCGGGGCGGGGAAAGACCGCACAACCCGAGATGCCATGAACGCCTCCAACCTGCCCGACGGCAGTCTTGTGCGTTGCTTTAGCACATCGGAACCATTCCAAAACAGGCACCAGCGTCGCATGCCGGCCCGGCGTGTGCCGCTGTGCGCCGAAACAGGATCGGATAGGCCGCGGCCTCGCGTTGACAAGCCCGGTCACGGCTTCCAGAACCGCTGGATGATCAGGACGGCATCCGGGACATGACGCAGGACCAGGAGATCATCTGCGAGAGGCGCGGGGCGGCGGGCTATGTCCTGCTCAACCGCCCGAAGGCACTGAACGCGCTCAGCCACGGCATGGTGCGCGAGCTGGCGCGCGCGCTCGATGCCTGGGAGAACGATCCGGCAGTGACCCGCATCGTGGTAACGGCTTCTGGCGAGAAGGCGTTCTGTGCCGGCGGCGACATTCGTGCCCTGCACGATCTCGGCAAGGCCGGCCGGCAGGATGAGATGCTGGCGTTCTGGCGCGAGGAGTACATCCTCAACGCCCGTATCCAATCTTATCCCAAGCCGTTCCTCTCGCTGATCGACGGCATCGTCATGGGGGGCGGCGTCGGCATATCCCTGCATGGCCGCTATCGCGTCGCCGGGGAGCGCTATCTCTTCGCCATGCCCGAAGTCAGCATCGGCTTCTTCCCGGATGTCGGGGCGACCTATGCGCTGCCGCGGCTGCCGGATGCGGCGGGCGTCTACCTCGCCTTGACCGGAGACCGCGTCGGCCAGGGCGATGCGCTGGCGCTCGGCCTTGTGACGCACGCCGTTCCCTCTGCCCGCATGGCCGAACTTGCCGAGGCCTTGACCGGCTCGGAGCCCGTCGACGCGATCCTCGCCGCCTTCGTGCAGCCGGTCGCTCCCGGAAAGCTCTTCGGCGAGCGCGAGGCCATTGCCGCGATATTCGGCGCGCCGACGCTGGCCGAAGTTCTTGCGCGTCTCGAGGCCCGCGCCGCCGCTGGCGAGGCCTTCGCGACCAAGGCGCTCGCCACGATCAGGGCGAAGTCGCCGACCAGCGTCGCCATCGCCTTCGAGCAGATGCGCCGCGGCGCCACCCTCGATTTCGCGGGGGCGATGGCGCTGGAATTCCGCGTCGTCTCGCGCATCGCCTACGATCACGACTTCTATGAAGGCGTGCGGGCCGTGGTGATCGACAAGGATCAGGCGCCGGTCTGGCAGCCGGCCAGCATCGAGGCGGTCGACCCTGCCTCCGTCGAGGCCCATTTCACGCCGCTCGGCGCGAGCGAACTCGTACTGGGCGGTCAGGCGTGAGCCTGGTGCGCGAGAGCGAGGTCCTACGCAGCCAGCCCGGCGGTGCGAGCGGCGAAGGCAAGCCCGGCCGCATGCGCTGGCGGACGATCCTGGTCTGGCTGCTGCGCCTGCTCTCCATCGCCTGGATGGCCAAGGGCCTGCTGCAATGGGCCGTGATCCTCGGCCTCGGCCCCGAGAGCGGGCCGCCTTTCGAATCGCGCCCTCTGACCTTCCAGGCGATCACCGTCTATTTCGCGGTCTTCGATCTCGTCGCCGCCGTCGGCCTCTGGCTGACCTCGACCTGGGGCGGCGTGCTCTGGCTGCTGGCGGCGATGAGCCAGCTCCTGCTCGGCTTCTTCTTCCCGCGCTGGCTGCCGCTCTCGCCGGTGCTGATCGGCAGCTATGTCATGCTCATGCTGGCCTATTTCGTCGCGACCTGGGCGGCCGAAAACCAGGAGGGCTGAGCCCCGCGCGGCCGTTCGAATGCGAACGGCCGCGGTAAGAAACGCTTTAGCTTAAGGGATTTGCGGTTCATTTCGCATTCACCCAAATGGGTAAATCCCTGATTCATCCTGATATTTAAACTCGTTTTCATCCGCCCATCCTATGGTGTCTCTCAGAAGCGGACCGGGAGACTAATCCTGGCCGGGATACAACAGGCGGGATATACCATGAAAAGCAATGTAAAGACTGCGGCGCCAGCCGTGTCCGAGGAAGTTCAACTCAAGGTGAAGCCGCTTTACCTTGAGTCCCTCACCTTGGTCGAGCGGCTGCATCGGCGCCTGCTCGATGTCATCAAGGACGAATTCGAGCGCCGCAGCCGCGACGACGTCAACAGCGTCCAGGCCCTGCTGCTCTACAATATCGGCGATGCCGAGCTCAGCGCCAGCGAACTGCGGACCCGCGGTTACTATCTCGGCTCGAACGTCTCCTACAACGTCAAGAAGCTGGTCGAGCTCGGCTTCCTGCACCATGCCCGCTCGCGGATCGACCGTCGCTCGGTGCGCATCAGCCTGACCGAGAAGGGGCGCGAGGTGCACAATCTGGTGAAGGGCGTCTACGACAAGCACGTCCGCACGGTCGAGCAGATCGGTGGCATCGCGACCGACGATTTCGAGCGCATGAACAATGCTCTGCTGCGCCTCGAGCGCTTCTGGACCGACCAGATCCGCTACAAGCTCTGATGCGCTCTGCCTCCAGCCGCGCGCGGCTGGATGGACCGCAGAACTCCCGGCCTGAGGGCCGGGGCGCGCTGCCCACCTGTCGGGGGCCTCACCTGCCGTAGAGGTGCGCGTAAAAAGTCAAACTGGCGTGAGCTTTACGCAACGCCGCCCCAAAAATGCCGCTCTCATCATAGCCTGTTAACTGTGGTAGGGGATCGTCCCCAGCAACCAGCGTGGCCCGGCCTCGCTGACAGGGGCGGGTTCGTCCCGCTTTATGTTGACTGCGAGTCCGAGGGGTACGATCGATGCCGCATATCAGCCTGACGCGTCGCGAGACGGTGCTGGCCCTGTTTTCGAGCGCCGCGGCGGGCGTCAGCCTGCCTGCCTTCGCCCAGCAGGCCGAATGGCGCCAGACCTATGATGCCGGCGCCCGCAATGCGGTGCTGCGTTCTTCGACCCCGATGCTGTCCCCGGCGGCGCTGGCAGCGACCGAGCAGGCGATCGCGAGCTATCGCGACCTTGCTGCGCGCGGCGGCTGGCCGACGCTCCAGGTCGGGGATCGCCTTGCCGTCGGCTCGAAGGGGCAGGGCGTCGTCCAGCTGCGCCAGCGCCTGATCATCACCGGCGACCTCGATGAGTCGGCCGGCACGAGCAATGTCTATGATTCCTATGTCGAGGCGGGGGTGCGCCGCTTCCAGTCGCGCATGGGCCTGTCGACCACGGGTACCGTCAATCGCGCGACCCTGAACGCGCTGAACATCCCGATCGACCGGCGCATCCGCCAGCTCGAGACCAACGTCGTCAGGCTGCGGACCTGGTCGGGCAATCTCGGCAACCGCTATGTCGTCGCCAACATCCCGGCGGCTGCGATCGAGACCGTCGAGAACGGTCATGTCGCGACCCGCCACGCCGCCGGCGTCGGCAAGGCCGACCGCCAGTCGCCGCTGCTGCAGACCAAGATTCCCGAGGTCAACTTCAACCCGACCTGGACCGTGCCGGCATCGATCATCCGCAAGGATCTGATTCCGATGATGCGCAAGCAGCCGGGCTATCTCACCGAGAACCGGATCCGCATCATCGGCCCCAATGGCGAGATCGCACCGGAGCGGGTCAACTGGAACTCCGACGAGGCGACGCGCTACACCTTCCGCCAGGATCCGGGCGGCGAGTTCAACTCGCTCGGCTTCGTGCGCATCAATATTCCGAGCCCGCACGGCGTCTACATGCACGACACGCCGGCCAAGGGCATTTTCGGCGACGATTTCCGCTTCGTCTCCTCGGGCTGTATCCGCGTCCAGAATGTGCGCGACTACATCACCTTCCTGCTGAAGGAGACCCCCGGCTGGGATCGCGCCAAGATCGACGAGACGATCCAGTCCGGCGAGCGCATCAACGCCCGCATCGCCAACCCCGTGCCGTGCTACTGGGTTTACATCACCGCCTGGGCGACGCCCGATGGCGGCGTCCAGTTCCGCGAGGACATCTACAACAAGGACGGGCTCGGCCCGGTCCCTGTCGCCCGGCTCCAGGGCGAGCAGGACATCTGAGCGGGTCTTTCCTGCCGTCCAGTTGATAAGGGCTCCCGGACAGCGGTCCGGGAGCCCTTTCTCTTGTCAGCGTTCTCTGCAGCGCGTTTGATCCCGCGGTCAGCCCTGCCGACGAGCCGTCGGCAGAGCGCGCATCCGAGGTGGCCTGCGCTGGGAGAATTCCGCCGTCAGACGAAATTGTCGGCGATGATGTAGCCGAGGATCGAGATGCAGCTCATCACGATCGCGATTTCGAGAAGTCCGAAGCCCATGGTCGCCTCCGCCGCTGGATGAGCAACGCCCGAACTTCGCCATGGTTCCGCCGCTGAGACGGCGAAATTGCGACGGTGCTTGTGGCGGACTCTTCTGACGCGCGACGACGGCACGCACCGGTTGCGCCCCGATGGCGACAAAACCGCATTCCCCTTTTGCCGGTCATGGTCTAAGGACGCCGCAGCGCCGGGCAAGGGTTGCGCCGGCCTCGCGACCAAGCCGAACAGGGCGCGCATCGGGCGGGCCGGCAGCGTGCCGGTGGCGGCTCCGGCGCGCCGATGGAGCAGAGCCATGAGCCAAGCCCCCGAGAAGCACCTCTCGAATTCCTTCTTCGCTGCTGGCCTCGCCGATCGCGATCCCGAGATCGCCCGCGCCATCGAGCTCGAGCTCGGTCGTCAGCGCGAGGAGATCGAGCTGATCGCCTCGGAGAACATCGTCTCGCAGGCCGTGCTCGAGGCGCAGGGCTCGGTGATGACCAACAAATACGCCGAGGGTTATCCCGGCCGGCGCTATTATGGCGGCTGCCAGTTCGTCGACATCGCCGAGAAGCTCGCGATCGAGCGCGCCTGCCGACTGTTCGACTGTGGGTTCGCCAACGTCCAGCCGAACTCCGGCAGCCAGGCCAACCAGGCCGTGTTCATGGCGCTGATGCAGCCGGGCGACACCTTCATGGGCCTCGACCTCGCCGCCGGCGGCCATCTCACTCATGGCGCCCCGGTCAACCAGTCCGGCAAGTGGTTCAAGGTCGTGCCCTATGGCGTCTGCGTCGTCGACCAGCTGATCGACTATGAGGCGATGGAGCGCCTGGCGGTCGAGCACAAGCCGAAGATGATCGTCGCCGGCGGCTCGGCCTATGCCCGCCACTGGGATTTCGCCCGCTTCCGCGAGATCGCCGACAAGGTCGGCGCCCATTTCATGGTCGACATGGCCCATTTCGCCGGGCTGGTCGCGGGCGGCGCCCATCCTTCGCCGTTCCCGCACGCCCATGTCGTCACCACCACCACCCACAAGACCCTGCGGGGTCCGCGCGGCGGCATGGTGCTGACCAATGACGAGGCGATCGCCAAGAAGATCAATTCGGCCGTGTTCCCCGGCCTGCAGGGCGGCCCGCTGATGCACGTGATCGCGGCCAAGGCGGTCTCCTTCCAAGAGGCGCTGCAGCCCGAGTTCAAGATCTACGCCCGCGCTGTGGTCGAGAACGCCAAGGCCCTGGCCGAGACGCTGAAGTCGAAGGGCTTCGACCTCGTCACCGGCGGCACCGACAATCACCTGATGCTGGTCGATCTGCGCTCGAAGAAGATCACCGGCAAGGCGGCCGAGGCCGCGCTCGGGCGCGCCCATATCACCTGCAACAAGAACGGCATCCCCTTCGATCCCGAGAAGCCGATGGTCACCTCTGGCATCCGGCTCGGCACCCCGGCTGCGACCTCGCGCGGCTTCGGCGTCGCCGAGTTCAAGAAGGTCGGCGAGCTGATCGCCGACGTGCTCGACGGCCTCGCTGCGCATGGCGAGGAAGGCAATGCCGCCGTCGAACAGGCGGTCAAGGCCAAGGCCCACGAGCTGACCTCGCGCTTCCCGATCTACTGAACGGAAAGCGCCGGGACCTCACCCTCAGGGGAAGGTCCCGGTCAGCTTGATCATGAACAGGTTCTCCGGGCCGCCGGGGGCATCGCCTCGGCCGGTCCGGCTGAGTTCCGCGCTGAGGTCGAGCCCCTTGGTGACCTTGTAGCCGGCAGAGGCGCTGCCGCCGAACTGGCCGTCCTTGACCTGTGCGGCGACGGCGACATTGAAGCGGTCCTCCGTCGCGCTGAGCTTGAGGTTGAGATCGACGGTCGGCTTGCTCACGTCCTTCCTGACAATGCCGGTGAGGTCGAAAGAGCCGTATTTGACCATGACCTCCCCCTCGACCTTGTCGATGGCGGCCGATCTGGTCACCACCTGAAGCGATAGGTCGAGCTTCAGCCGGTCCCATTTCAGCTTGCCGGTTAGCTTCGCTCCGACGAGTTCGGCCGTCGGGTCGAAGACGATCCCGCCGACGCCGAGCTTCAGCGCGCCGAGCTTGACGACCTCGAATTGCAGCTTCTCCAGTTGCTGCAGACCGAGTGTCACCGCTCCGCTGTTCGGCTTGGTGACGAACAGCGCCGCGCCCGCGCCGAGTGCCAGCGCCGCGCCGACGACATAGACGACGCCCTTGTGCTGATCGACCCAGACGCCGAGCGCTGACGAGCCGGCCGCCTGCTTGAAGGCATCGACCTGCTTCTCCAGGGATTTGTACGCCGACGATTTCTTGATCTGCTTGAAGTATTCGTCGGCCGCCTTGGAGAGGACATCGTCGCCGATCGAGCGGAGCTTCTGGATGTCGTCCGGCGAGAGCTGCGTGGTCTGGCTCTTGAGCTTCGCATTCGCAAAGCTCAAGAGCCCCTTCTGGGCCGTCGCCAGCACGACCGGGCTCTTGAGCACCTCGGCGAGACGTTCGGGAGACCGGTGGATCTCGCTGTCGAGAAGGTCGAAAGCCAGGACGACCAGGCCGCCGAAGGCATCGCCCGTACTGTCGTTGGACATCTGCAAAACTCCGATTGGCGAGCTGCGGGATCGGCGGGCAGGCGCAAGCGGTGAAGGGCAGGCGGGTAGCGGGTTCATCTTGGCATGAGAAGGCGGCTCGACCTGCGTCCTTTTTGCGAGGCGCCTCCCTTCATCGGCCGAAGCATCATGCGATATTGCGCTTGCCCACTTGCTGCCGTCCGGTCGTTTTTCGCTGGCCTGCGACGGCATGGCTGGGGCAATGAAGGGCCGCGGACGGTATCGTCCCTCAGGTCAACATCGAGGCCCCATTCATGCGCTGTCCCTATTGCGGCTCGCTCGACACCCAGGTGAAGGATTCGCGGCCGACCGATGACCACGCCTCGATCCGGCGGCGGCGCGTCTGCCCGGATTGCGGCGGTCGCTTCACCACCTTCGAGCGGGTGCAGCTGCGCGAGCTCACCGTGGTCAAGCGCTCGGGCCGGCGCACCGCCTTCGACCGCGACAAGCTCCAGACCTCGATCGATGTCGCCTTGCGCAAGCGCGCGGTCGCGCCCGAGCGGGTGGAGCGGCTGGTCAACGGCATCGTGCGCCAGCTCGAAAGTTCGGGTGAGGCGGAGATCATGAGCTCGACCATCGGCGAGCTGGTCATGGAGGGGCTGAAGTCGCTCGACGACGTCGCCTATGTCCGCTTCGCTTCAGTCTACAAGAATTTCCGCGAGGCCCGAGATTTCGAGGAGCTGCTCGGCCAGCTGAGCGGCGACGAGGCAGAGGGCGAAGCCGAGCCGGCCGGTGAGAGGATCAGGCCGCGCGACGATGCCTGATCGCGACGAGATCGACCGCGCCTTCATGCGCCGGGCGCTGGAGCTCGGCGCACGCGGCCTCGGCCAGACTTGGCCGAACCCCTCTGTCGGGGCCGTGGTGACGCGCGATGGGCCGGACGGTCCGGTCGTCGTCGGCGCCGGTCATACCCAGCCCGGCGGCAGGCCGCATGGCGAGGCGATGGCCTTCGAGCAGGCCGGCCCCGCGGCCGCCGGTGGCACGCTCTATGTGACGCTCGAGCCATGCTCGCACCGGACCCTGCGCGGCGGCACGCCTTGCGTCGAGCGCACCTTGCTCGCCGGCGTGCGCCGCGTCGTCTCGGCCATGGCCGACCCCAACCCCCGCATAGCCGGGCTCGGCCATGCCTTGCTGCGCAGTTCGGGCGTGGAGGTGGTCACCAGCGTGCTCGAAGACGAGGCGCAGCGCAGCCATCGCGGCCATGTGCTGCGGGTGACGCAGGGCCGGCCGATGGTGACCTTCAAGGTGGCGCGCACCGCCGACGGCTTCGCCGGTGGGCCAGGGCAGGCCCGCATCAGGATTTCCTGCCCGGAGGCGGGCGAATGGGTCCATCGCGAGCGCGCCCGCTACGACGCGATCATGCTCGGCATTGGCTCGGTTCTCGCCGATGATCCGCTCCTGACCGTGCGACTCGCCGGGCTGGAGATCCGCTCGCCGGTCCGCGTCGTGCTCGATTCCAATCTGCGCCTGCCGCCGGACTCGCAACTGGTGCGCGGCGCCGGCGAGGTGCCGGTCTGGGCGATCGCAGCGGAGGATGCCCCGGTCGAAGCCGAGGCGCGCCTCGTCGCCGCCGGCGTCGAGGTGATGCGCGTCGGGCGGGCCGCCGACGGCCATCTCGATCTGGGCGAGGCGCTTCGGCTCCTGGCCGCGCGCGGCATCACCCGGGTCTTCTCCGAGGGAGGGCCGACCATCGGCGAAAGGCTGGCGCTCGGCGGCTTCGCCGACGAGGTCATCGTCTCCACCTCGCCGACCGTCCTCGGCGAGCCGGGCGTCATCGCCGTGCGGCCGGGCCTTGCGGCGCTGCTCGCGGACCCCAAGATGTACGCCATCGCCGAAACCAGGCTCATCGGCCAGGACCGTTTCCAGCACTTCACGAGGATCGCCTGATGTTCACCGGCATCGTCACCGCCATTGGCACCGTCACCCAGGCGCGGAAGATGGGGCCGAGCCTGAAGCGGCTCGCCATCTCCTGCCCCTGGGAGGCTGATGGCATCGAGATCGGCGCTTCGATCGCCTGCGCCGGCGTCTGCCTCACCGTCACCGCCCTGAGCCCGCGCGAGGACGGCGAGCCGGGCTGCGTCTTCCAGGTCGAGGCTGCGGCCGAGACGCTGTCCAAGACCCTGGTCGGCGAATGGGATGTCGGGACGCCGATCAATCTCGAGCGCTCGCTGAAGATGGGCGACGAACTCGGCGGCCATCTGGTTACCGGCCATGTCGATGGCGTCGGCTCGATCATCAAGGTCGACGCGATCGCGCCCGATCCTGACGAGCCCTGGGGCGCGACCGCGCGCTTCCACATCCGTGCGCCGCAGGGGCTCGCCCGTTTCATTGCCGCCAAGGGCTCGATCTGCCTCGACGGCACCTCGTTGACGGTCAACACCGTCGAGGATGACGTCTTCACGGTTCTGCTGATCCCGCATTCCTTCAGCGTCACCACCTGGGGGCAGCGCAAGCAGGGAGACGGCGTTCATGTCGAGGTCGATCTGATGGCGCGGTATGCCGCGCGGCTTGCGGAGGCGCGCCCGGGGGGCTAAGAGCCGGTCCAGCCTCAGCCCTCATCCTGAGGAGCCGCGCAGCGGCGTCTCGAACGATGGCCCAGCGCGCTCTGAGCCATCCTGCGAGACGCCATTTCTGACGAAATGGCTCCTCAGGATGAGGGCTTGATTGCTTTCGACCCGGTCGAAGGCATCTCCGACGATACCAGAAGGAATTCCTGCATGGCCGGATCCCGGCAATCATCGGCTGCCTCAGCCGCCCCGCTCGATGACGTGCGCGTCCTGGTCGTCGAAGCCCGCTTCTATGACGGCCTTGCCGACGAGCTGCTCGCCGGCGCGACCGCCGTGCTCGAGAAGGCTGGCTGCCGCGTCGATGTCGTCACCGTGCCCGGCGCGCTCGAAATCCCCTCCGCCATCGTCATCGGCCTGCGTGCCGCCGACGAGGCTGTCGATCCCTATGAGGCCGTCGTCGCGCTCGGCACCGTGATCCGCGGCGAGACCGGTCATTACGACATTGTCGCGGGCGAGAGTTCTCGCGCCCTGATGGACCTCTCGGTCGCTTTCGCTTTGCCGCTCGGCAACGGCATCCTGACCGTCGAGAACGAGGCGCAGGCCTGGGCCCGTGCCAATCGTTCCGAGATGGACAAGGGCGGCGGCGCGGCCGAGGCTGCTCTCTCGGTGCTGCGCTACAAGCGCTCGCTGGCGGAGGACTCGAAGTGAGCCGGGCCGAAATGCGCCGCGGCGCGCGGCTGGCGGCCGTGCAGGCGCTCTACCAGATGGAGGTCGGCGGGCGCGGCGTGGTCGAGGCCATGGCCGAGTTCGAGCATTTCTGGATCGGCAAGGAGGTCGAGGAGATCGAGCTGCCGAAGGCCGAACTGAATTTCTTCCGCGACCTGCTCGGCGGCGTCGTCAGCGAGCAGCGTCTGGTCGACCGCGCGGTGGACGATGCGCTCGCGTCGGGTTGGCCGTTGAAGCGCGTCGAGGCGGTCGTGCGTGCAGTGCTGCGTGCCGGAGCCTACGAGCTCGCCTTCCGCAAGGACGTTCCGGCCCGCGCCGTGATCTCCGAATATGTCGCGGTGACCCGCACCTTCTACCAAGGCGAGGAGATCGGCATGGTCAACGCCGTGCTCGACAAGCTCGCCCGCGATTTCCGCGCCGAGGAATTCGACGTCCCGGCGGCGTGAGCAAGAGGACAACCTCCGAGCGCTCATCCTGAGGAGCCGTTCCAACAGGAACGGCGTCTCGAAGGATGAACCAGATTGCTCCGTCTGCATTCTCTGAAGCATCCTTCGAGACGCCGCTTCGCGGCTCCTCAGGATGAGCTGCAGTTGCCAGCGAGACCGCAATGTCGAGAGAAGACAATCGCCCCGGCGAGTTCGAGCTGATCGCCCGGCATTTTGCGCCGATCGCCGGGCGTGATGGCCTCGGTCTCACCGACGACGCCGCGCTGCTGCGCCCCGCGCGGGGCTATGAGCTCGTCGTCACCGCCGATGCGCTGGTCGCCGGCATGCACTTCTTCCCGGACGATCCTGCCGGCTCGATCGCCCGCAAGGCACTGGCGGTCAATCTCTCGGACCTCGCGGCCAAGGGCGCCCGGCCCGACGGTTTCGTGCTGACGCTCGCTTTGCCGAAGGGCTGGACCGAGGACTGGCTCGCGGCCTTCGCCGCGGGGCTCGCTGCGGTCGCGGGAGAGGCGGCCTGTCCGCTGATCGGCGGCGACACGGTTGCGACGACCGGTCCGCTGACGCTCTCGATTACCGCCTTCGGCAGCGTTCCCGCCGGACGCATGGTGCTGCGCTCGGGCGCGAAGCCCGGCGACCTCGTGCTGGTCACGGGCACGATCGGCGATGGTGCGCTGGGTCTGCGCGCCCATGGCCCCGCGCGGCCGGAATGGGTCGCCCGCCTTTCGGAGGCCGACCGTGCCTTCCTGGCCGACCGTTATCTGCATCCGCAGCCGCGCCTGGCCTTCGCGCAGGCCTTGCAGCTACATGCCTCGGCGGCGATGGACGTCTCGGACGGGCTCGTCGGCGACCTCGGCAAGCTGCTCGCAGCCTCGCGCGTCGGCGCCGAGATCGATCTCGATGCGGTGCCGCTCTCGCCCGCGGCCCGCAATGCCGTCATGGCTGATCCCGCACTGGCGGAACTGGCCTGGACCGGCGGCGACGACTACGAAATTCTCTGCACGGCCTCCGAGATGGAATTTCCTTCCCTTGTCGCGGCGGCGCAGGCGGCAGGCCTCGGCCTTGCCTGCATCGGCCGCGTCACGGCGGAGGCAGGGACCGTGCGATATAGCGAGGCGGGCAAGCCGCGCAGCTTTGCGCGAGGCTCCTTCGTTCATTTCTGAGAGCGGCCCCGGCCGCAGAGAGTCAGCGGCCTGCAAATGAACCAGCATGTTCCGGTGAGCGACGACACCCTGGCGAAGCGCAATGCGGTCGTCCTCGCCTGCGCCCAGTCGCTTGGCGGCGCCAGCCCGGCGATCGTGGTCTCGCTCGGCGGCATCGTCGGCTCGCAGCTCGTCACGGACCAGGCTTTCGCCACCGTGCCGGTCAGCCTAATGCAGCTCGGCATCGCCTGTGGCGTCATTCCAGCCGCGATGCTGATGCGACGGCTCGGCCGCCGCAACGGCTATCTGATCGGGGCGCTGGTCGGCGTCATCGGCGCCAGCGTCGCCGCCAGCGGCACCGGCAGTCGCATGTTCTGGCTGTTCTGCCTCGGCACCTTCCTCTGCGGCGTCTACGGCTCCTTCGTGCAGAGCTATCGCTTCGCCGCGGCTGACACGGCGAGCGAGGCCTTCAAGCCGCGCGCCATCTCCTGGGTGATGCTCGGCGGGCTGGCAGGCGGCGTGATCGGCCCGCAATCGGTCTACTGGACGCGCGACCTGACGCCGGCCGCGCCCTTCGCGGCGAGTTTCCTGGCGCAGGGCGGGCTCGCCTTGCTAGCCGTCGGCGTGGTCCTCCTGTTGCGCGCTCCCCCAGTGGTCGAGAAGCGTTCCGGTGGTGGCCGGCCCCTCTCCGAGATCATGCGCCAGCCCAAGTTCATCGCCTCGGTGACGGCGGCACTTGTCGCCTACGGGCTGATGAGCTTCGTCATGACCGCGGCGCCGCTCGCCATGGTCGCCTGCGGCCATTCGATCGGTGACGCGGCGCTCGGCATCCAGTGGCACGTGCTCTCGATGTTCGGGCCGAGCTTCTTCACCGGCCGCCTGATCGCCCGCTATGGCAAGGAGAAGATCACCGCGCTCGGCCTGCTGCTGACCGCCGTCGCGGCTATCGTCGGCCTGTCCGGGCTCAGCGTCGCGCATTTCTGGATCGCGCTCGTCCTGCTCGGCATCGGCTGGAATTTCGGCTTCATCGGTGCGACCGCGCTGGTCACCGACTGCTATCGCCCGGAGGAGCGGGTCAAGGTCCAGGCGGCCAACGACTTCCTGGTCTTCGGCTCGGTCGCCATCGCCTCCTTCTCGGCCGGCGGCCTGCTCAGCGCCGGCGGCTGGGACAGCGTCAACTGGCTCGTCTTCCCGCCGGTCGCGATCGCGCTGGCGCTGGTCGCCTGGCAGGGTTTTCGCCGGCGTTCCGCCGCCGCCTGACAAGCTGGCCGAATTGTCAGCCGCCGGGTTTGCGATTCTGTCGGAAACTTGGCAACAATTCGGCAGACACTGGCGATCGGCGCTACGGGCGCGATTCTAGAGCCCGGAAGAGCAGTCCCTGGCGTTCAACAGACCGGCGACAAGCCGGCTCCGTCGGGGCGTCCTGCCCCAGATGCAGATCTCAGGGACAGGAAAGTCGATGTCGGCCTTGCTCATCATCATACTTCTGAGTGCGCTTTCGATCGTCTACGGCATCTGGGCCTATAGCGACGTGATGAAACGCGACGCCGGCAATCAGCGCATGCAGGAGATATCCGGCGCGGTCGCAGAGGGCGCGCAGGCTTATCTCAAGCGGCAATACGTCACCATCGCCATGGTCGGCGTCGTGCTCTTCGTCGGCCTGACCTGGCTGCTCGGGCGCTATGTCGGCATCGGCTTCCTGATCGGTGCCGTGCTCTCCGGCGTCGCCGGCTTCATCGGCATGAACGTCTCGGTGCGCGCCAATGTCCGCACCGCCCAGGCGGCGATGCAGTCGCTGGGGCAGGGGCTCGACGTCGCCTTCAAGGCGGGCGCGGTCACCGGCATGCTGGTCGCCGGCCTCGCACTGCTCGGCGTCGCCGTCTATTACGGCTTCCTGACCTCAATGCAGGGCTTCGCGCCCTCCAGCCGCGTCGTCATCGATTCGCTGGTGGCGCTCGGTTTCGGCGCCTCGCTGATCTCGATCTTCGCCCGTCTCGGCGGCGGCATTTTCACCAAGGGCGCGGATGTCGGCGCCGACCTCGTCGGCAAGGTCGAGGCCGGTATTCCCGAGGATGATCCGCGCAACCCCGCGACCATTGCCGACAATGTCGGCGACAATGTCGGTGACTGCGCCGGCATGGCCGCGGACCTGTTCGAGACCTATGCCGTGACCCTGGTCGCGACCATGGTGCTCGCCGCGATCTTCTTCGCCGGCCAGCCGGTCCTGAACGCGATGATGCTCTACCCGATGGCGATCGGCGCCGCCTGCGTCGTGACCTCGATCATCGGCACCTTCTTCGTCAAGCTCGGCGCCAACCAGTCGATCATGGGCGCTCTCTACAAAGGCTTCATCGCCGCCGGCGTGCTCTCGATCGGCGCCATCGCGGCGGTGACGCATGTGATGTTCGGCGGTTTCGGCGCCCAGTTCACCACGGGGCAGGGCGTCGCTTTCACCTCGGGCGGCCTCTTCGCCTGCTCGCTGGTCGGCCTCGCGGTGACGTTGCTCATCGTCGTCATCACCGAATACTACACCGGCACCGGCAAGCGCCCGGTCGTCTCTATCGCCCAGGCTTCGGTCACCGGCCACGGCACCAACGTCATCCAGGGCCTCGCGGTGTCGCTGGAATCGACGGCGCTGCCGACCATCGTGATCATCGCCGGCATCATCGTCTCCTACGGCCTCGCCGGCCTGTTCGGCATCGCCATCGCGACCACCGCCATGCTGGCGCTCGCCGGCGTCGTCGTGGCGCTCGACGCCTTCGGCCCGGTCACCGACAATGCCGGCGGCATCGCCGAGATGGCCGGCCTGCCCAAGGAGGTCCGCCAGTCGACCGACGCGCTGGATGCGGTCGGCAACACCACCAAGGCGATCACCAAGGGCTACGCGATCGGCTCGGCCGGCCTCGGCGCGCTGGTGCTGTTCGCGGCCTATACCTCGGATCTCAACTTCTTCGTGGCCGAGGCCAACAAGGCGGGCTCGACGACCTTCCAGTACTTCAAGGGCGTCACGGTCGACTTCTCACTCTCCAACCCCTTCGTCGTCGTCGGCCTGCTGCTCGGCGGCCTGATTCCCTTCCTCTTCGGTGGCATGGGCATGACGGCGGTAGGCCGGGCCGCGGGCTCGGTCGTCGAGGAGGTGCGTCGCCAGTTCAAGGAGAAGCCTGGCATCATGGAAGGCAAGGACCGGCCCGACTATGGCCGGGCCGTCGACATGCTGACCCGGGCCGCGATCAAGGAGATGGTCGTGCCCTCGCTCCTGCCGGTGCTGGCGCCGTTCGTGACCTTCTTCGTCATCAACGCCATCGCCGGCAAGAACCAGGCCTTCGCTGCGGTCGGCGCCATGCTGATGGGCGTCATCGTCACCGGCATCTTCGTCGCGATCTCGATGACCTCGGGCGGCGGCGCCTGGGACAACGCCAAGAAGAGCTTCGAGGACGGCTTCGTCGACAAGGACGGCGTGCGCCATATGAAGGGCTCCGAGGCGCACAAGGCCTCGGTGACCGGCGACACCGTCGGCGACCCCTA
Organism: Allobosea rubneri; assembly: GCF_032464875.1. Classification (NCBI taxonomy): domain Bacteria; kingdom Pseudomonadati; phylum Pseudomonadota; class Alphaproteobacteria; order Hyphomicrobiales; family Alloboseaceae; genus Allobosea; species Allobosea rubneri. Next base: position 91,874 of record NZ_JAWDID010000010.1, on the reverse strand, counting down.
CAAGGACACGGCGGGCCCCGCCGTGAACCCCGCGATCAAGATCACCAACATCATCGCGCTCCTGCTGCTCGCCATCCTGGCGCATAGCTGATCGGCGAGATCGTCTGAGCAAGGCTCGGCCCCGCGGAGCGATCCGCGGGGTTTTTCTTTTGCTCGCAATGCATTGTGCGCTGAAGCGGAATCAATCCGCGAGGCAGTTGAATCAAACCGGGAGCCTACGGCCGGGACCGTAGCGTTCCCGCGCGACGCGCTCGCAGCTGCCTGTCATGGTCCGCCCGTCTCAAGGAGGACTCGATGACCATCCCAGCCGCTTCAGCACCCGCACGCTCCGGACAGGCGACGGACCTTGTCCTGCTGTTCGTCCTGGCGACGCTCTGGGGCGCCTCCTACAGCTTCATCAGGATCGGCGTCGAGACGATCCCGCCGCTGACGCTGATCGTGGCGCGCACCCTGATCGCCGGCGTGATCCTGCTCGTCGTCATCCGGCTGCGCGGGTTGGCCCTGCCGCGCGATCCCGCCATCTGGCGGCGCTTCCTGATCCAGGCCTGCCTCAACAGCGCCGTGCCCTTCACGCTTATCGCCTGGGCCGAGACCAGCGTCGAGGCCGGCCTGGCTTCGATCCTGAACGCGGGCTCGCCGATCTTCGCGTTCCTGTTCACCCTGGTCCTGGCGCGTGGCGAGGCGGCTGCCGGCCGCAAGCTCTTCGGTGTTGCTGCCGGCATGCTCGGAGTCTGCCTGATCGTCGGCGTCGAGGCGCTGTCGGGCTTCGGCCGCGAGCTCTGGGCCCAGCTCGCTCTGGTCGCGGCTGCGGTCTGCTATGGCGGGGCAGCGCTGTTCGGGCGCAATTTCAAGGGGCTCGATCCGATCATGCCCGCGGCGGGCTCGCTGCTCTGCGGCGCGGCGGTCCTGATTCCCTTCAGCCTGTTCGTCGACCGGCCCTGGACGCTCTCGCCTTCGGCCGCCTCGATCCAGGCGCTGCTGGCGTTGTCGCTGTTCTCGACCGCGCTCGCCTTCATCATCTATTTCCGCCTGATCGACAGGCTCGGGACGGTCGCGACGACCTCGGTCGCCTATCTGCGCGTGCCGACCGGCGTCGCCATAGGCGTGGTTTTTCTCGGCGAGCGCCTGAGCCCGACCGCCTGGACCGGTCTCGCGTTGGTGCTGATCGGTGTGTTCGCGATGACCCTGCCGGAGCGCAGGCCGCCCGCCCGCTAGGCGAGCGCGAGCAAAGAAAAAGGCCCTGCGGCAGCGCCGCAGGGCCTCTTCGTTCTGGAGCTGAGGAGGTCCTCAGGCGCCGAGCGGGTTGAACTTGGTGACGCCGCGGAAGAGGTTGCGCAGGAAGCTCTGCTCCTCGCCGCCGGTCGGGGTGGTGCGGCTGATGAAGTCGAAGATCACGCCGTCCTGCAGGCCGTAATTGGCGATACGCTCGACCTTGAAGGCCTTGTTGAAATAGATCACCAGCACGCGCTGGTCGATCACCGTGAAGTCCTGGAACTGGAAGCGCCGGCGCACGGTCTGGCTGATGTAGTAGAAGGTGCGGTTGCCGACCGTCGAGGTCGTCGAGGGCGTTCCGAGCGTGGTCAGCACCGCCTGCACGTCCATGCCGGGCCTGACCTTGGCGATCAGCTCGTCATCCATGATGAAGCCGCGCGTGAACTCTTCGTTGAGGCCGGCGGAAGTCGGGACGCGGAAGCCGTGATTGGCGCCGCTGCAGGCGGCGAGCGGCAACATTGCGGCGAGCGTGCCGATCAGGACAGTGCGGCGGGTCGGAGCGGTCATGCGGGGAAGGTCCAACGGCAGGCACGCGACAGCGAGGCCGCGCTTGTCATGAGGGGTACGCTTGGCGTAACGCCCGAGCATGGCTTTGGCAAGGCGAGCGCAATCGCAAGCGCAATCGGTGGAGTGGCGGCAGTGATTTTCGGTCTGTTCGGCAAGAGACCCGACCGGATGGCGCCGGTCAACGCCCTGATGGCGCGCATCGTCGCAGCCTCCCGGGAGCCCGCGCTCTATCTCGAAGGGCGTGTGCCCGACGATTTCGAGGGGCGCTTCGAGGCATTGACGCTCCATGTCTTCCTGGTATTGCGGCGGCTGCGTGAACTGCCGGCGCCTGCCGCGGAGGTGGCGCAGGATCTCGTCGACGCCAATTTCAGCTATCTCGAGCTCGGTTTCCGTCAGGGCGGCGTCAGTGACGTCTCCGTGCCGAAGCGAATGAAGAAGATCGGCCGCAGCTTCTATGGCCGGGTCGGCGCCTATGAGGAGGCCTTCGCCTCGGGCGAGCCGGGTGCGCTGGCCGCCGCGCTGGGGCGCAATGTTTCGCCGCAGGCCGATGCTGAGGCCTTGGCCCGCCATGCCCATGCCGCTGCGGCACAGTTGGCGCCCCTTGATCTCGACGGTATTCTCACCGCCGATCCGATTTTTCCCAAGTTTGAGAGCAGCCTGTCGAAATGAGTTCCGCCAGCAAGGACGCGTTGCCGCTGCGCCATCCCGTTCGCGTCGAGACGATCACGCTGCGGCCGATGACCTTCGAGATCGCGGCGGCGCAGCCCGACTTCGCCGCGATCGCGCGCCACATCGGCGTCGCTTCGCTTGAGTCGCTGAAGGCGAGTTATTCGCTGTCCCGCAATGGCGATCGGGTCAAGCTCGAAGGCAAGATCACCGCGGCGCTGCACCAGACCTGCGTCGTTACGCTCGAGGCTTTTCCCGTTGCGCTCAAGGTGCCGGTGAAGCTCGATTTCGTGCCGGAGGCCGAATTGGCCACCTTGGCGGCTGGCGATACAGGCGAGGGCGAGATCGACATCGAGGTCCTGCTCAACGAGGAGGATCCGCCGGAGCCGATCGTCGACGGCGTCATCGATCTTGGCGCGATCACCCTCGAATTCCTGGCGCTGGCGCTCGATCCCTATCCGCGCAAACCTGGCGTCAGCTTCGATGAGACTGCGCCGGAAGCGGCACCCGAATCGCCTTTCGCGGCGCTGGCGCGCCTGAAGGGCTCGGAATGATGCCAGCCCCGGCCGCGGCTTTTTCTTGCGGCCGGCGTTCAACTCGCTATTGTCCCGCCGCGTCGAGCCGCTCCAGCCAGGGGCGCCGCCCCTGGAACTGATCGCCTCCTCATGACACGTCCGGTTACACTCGCGCTCGATGCGATGGGCGGCGACCACGGTCCGTCCATCGTCATCCCCGGCGCGGCCCTTACGCTGGAACGCCGCCCTGACGCCAAGTTCGTGATCTTCGGCGATCAGGCGCAGGTCGAGCCGTTGCTCGACGCCCATCCCAAGCTCAAGGCCGCGACGGTGTTCCATCACACGGACGTCTCCGTGAAGATGGACGACAAGCCGAGCCAGGCGTTGCGCTATGGCCGCTACAAGTCCTCGATGTGGCGCGCCATCGACGCGACCAAGACCGGCGAGGCGGACGTCACCATCTCCGCCGGCAACACCGGCGCGCTGATGGCGATGTCCAAGTTCTGCCTGAAGTCGATGCCGCAGGTCGACCGCCCGGCGATCGCCTGCCTGTGGCCGACGGTGCGCGGCGAAAGCGTCGTGCTCGATGTCGGCGCGACCATCGGCGCCGACGCGCAGCACCTCGTCGACCTCGCCGTGATGGGCGCGGCCATGGCGCGCGTCGTCTTCGACATCGATCGCCCAAGCGTCGGCCTGCTCAATGTCGGCGTCGAGGAGATCAAGGGCGTCGAGGCGGTCAAGGAAGCCGGCCGCATCCTGCGCGAAAGCAATCTGGCCCATCTCGACTATCAGGGCTTCGTCGAAGGCGACGATCTCGGCAAGGGCACGGTCGATGTCGTCGTCACCGAAGGCTTCACCGGCAATATCGCGCTGAAGACCGCCGAGGGCACGGCGAGGCAGATCGGCGAGTATCTGCGCGCCGCGATGGGCCGCTCGCTGATGTCGAAGATCGGCTACCTCTTCGCCCGCGGCGCCTTCTCCGCGCTGAAGGACAAGATGGACCCGCGCAAGGTCAATGGCGGCGTCTTCCTCGGCCTCGAAGGCATCGTGATCAAGAGCCATGGCGGCACCGATGCGATCGGGTTCGCCAGTGCCGCCGAAATGGGCTACGAGATGGCGCGGGAGAACCTGATGGCGAAGGTGCGCGAGATGGTCGCGTCGACCGCGCGCCCGGATGCGAGCCCGAAGAGCATGCAGCCGGCCATCGGCGAATAGGGAAGAGAGACGCTCCTTTGTCCATCCTGCGATCCGTCCTGCGCGGCTCCGGCTCCTATCTGCCGGCGCAGATCGTCAGCAACGCCGATCTGGCGAAGAAGATCGACACCACCGACGAGTGGATCGTGCAGCGCACCGGGATCCGCGAGCGCCGTATCGCGGCCGAGGGCGAAACCACGGCCACGCTCGGACTGAAGGCGGCGCAGGCGGCGCTCGCCGATGCCGGCATGGACGCGAGCGAAATCGACCTGATCATCGTCGCGACGGCGACGCCGGACAACACTTTCCCGGCGACGGCGACGCAGATCCAGGCCGAACTCGGAATCAGCCATGGCGCGGCCTTCGACCTGCAGGCCGTCTGCTCCGGCTTCGTCTTCGGCCTCGCCACCGCCGACAAGTTCCTGACCAGCGGCGCTGCCAAGGCCGCGCTGGTCATCGGCGCCGAGACTTTCTCGCGCATCCTCGACTGGGAGGATCGCACCACCTGCGTGCTCTTCGGCGATGGTGCCGGCGCTGTCGTGCTGACGGCCGAGCCTGGAACCGGGACGCTTGCCGACCGCGGCGTGCTCACGACCCATATCCGCTCCGACGGGCGTTATGCCAACAAGCTCTATGTCGATGGCGGGCCGGGCTCGACCAAGACGGTCGGCTTCCTGCGCATGGAGGGCCGGGAGGTCTTCAAGCACGCGGTGGTCAACCTCGCCGAGACGGTGCGCCATACCTTCGAGGAGACCGGGCTCTCCGGCGACGATATCGACTGGTTCGTGCCGCATCAGGCCAACCGCCGCATCATCGACGCCACCGCCCACAAGCTCGGCATCGGTGAGGAACGGGTCGTCATCACCGTCGACCGGCATGGTAACACCTCCGCCGCCTCGATCCCGCTCGCTTTGGCCGAAGCGCATGCGGACGGGCGCATCAAGCGCGGCCAGCTCGTGCTGATCGAGGCGATGGGTGGCGGCTTCACCTGGGGTTCGGCGCTGATCCGCTGGTGACGGTCCTTCAGGGCCTCACGCTAAGTTACTTCGATTTATCGACTTTTTTGGCGGTTATCGCCGCAGATTCTTGCCATTTCAACCTGAGCGTGCAGCGCGAGGATTGACCCGAATTGCCTTGGCGCCTAGAGCAGAAGGCGAAAGCGGGGCCGGTCATCTGCACAGGCTCCGCGCCGACACTTGGTTGAGAGACGGACACGTTTTTTCGGATCGGGGCGCCCCGTGCGTTCATCCGAAGGCGGCCGGCTCTGGCGTCCGCCGTTTCTGGTAGGGGATGCTTCGACAGGGTAGTGGCTGCTCTATAACGCCTTGGAGGGAGCTGATGGCAGGGCAAACTGTGACGCGCGCGGACCTTTGCGAGGCGGTCTATCAGAAGATCGGCCTGTCGCGGACGGAGTCGTCCAAGCTCGTCGAAGCGGTCCTCGACGAGATCTGCGATGCCGTGGCGCGCGGCGAGAATGTCAAACTTTCTTCGTTCGGCTCGTTCGTCGTACGCGACAAGGGCGAGCGAATCGGGCGTAATCCCAAGACTGGCGTAGAAGTTCCGATCGAGCCGCGTCGCGTCATGGTTTTCAAGCCCTCGAACGTGATGAAGGCCCGGATCAACGGGCAGAACGGCGAGGGTGAAGACGAGTGAGCCTGGAGTTCCACAACGGCGATACAGAGGCCGAATTGGACACCAAGAGCCCAGACGCTTTCCGGACCATCAGCGAGGTCGCCGAAGACCTCGACATACCCCAGCATGTGCTCCGCTTCTGGGAGACGCGTTTCTCCCAGATCAAGCCGCTGAAGCGCGGCGGCGGCCGGCGCTACTACCGCCCCGACGATGTCGCCCTGCTCAAGGGTATCCGCCGTCTGCTGTACGGCGAAGGCTATACCATCAAGGGCCTGCAGCGGATCCTCAAGGAGCAGGGGCCGCGCCACGTCCAGGCGATCGGCCGCGGGGCCGAGATCGCGCCGCCGCCAGGCTCCGCAGCTCGGCCCGCCACGGTTGCGGCGGGACCAGCCGAAATGGCCGCCAATCCATCGTTGCGGCCGGCTCCCGCTGGCGAGCCGGGCTTCGCCGCCAAGGCTCTCCTTTCTTCCATGTCGCAGGCGCCTCAGCCGGCTGCTTTCGGCGACGACGAACTGGCCTTCCTCAAGACGACGCTGCTGGAGCTCGCCGAATGCCGGCGGCTGCTGCGGGCAGCGCTGAGCTCCGGGGCGGTCGAGGAAGCCTGATCGCGCCAGCGGGCCCTTGCGCAGGCCATCCGCCGTCGATTGCGGGGCCGCTTTCCTTCTCCGCGTGAACTGCCCAGCTGCCGAACAGGAGGGCCGCGATGGCCTGGACCTATCTCTTCTTCGCCGGTCTCTTCGAAATCGGCTGGGCGATCGGGCTGAAATATACGCAGGGCTTCACCCGGCTGGTCCCGACCGTGCTGACGGTCGCCAGCATGGCGGTGAGCCTCGGTCTGCTCGGCCTCGCGCTGAAGAGCCTGCCGCTGGGCACCGCCTATGCGATCTGGACCGGCATTGGCACCGTCGGCACGGCGATACTCGGCATCATCCTGTTCGGCGAACCGGCGACGGTGCTGCGGCTGCTCTGCATCGGCCTGATCGTCGCTGGAATCGTCGGCCTCAAGCTGGTTGGTTAGGAGGCAGGGCTAGGAACCTCAGCGCCGGAAGGCGTCGGGCCAGAAGCCGCTGCGCTCCAGCAGCAGGATCAGGACGATCACGGCGAGCGTCACCACGAGCGTCATCAGCTTGGCGTTCCAGGGCGTGCCGCGGCCGATCAGCCAGATCAGCGTCAGGCCCATGATGAGGGGGATCGCGATTTCCATGGCGGCAGTCTAAAGCGCGCTGCGGCCCGATGGAAATATCAAAGGCGCAACGCCTGCCTTTCCGGCAGTGTGAGCCCGCAATGCGTTCAGCTCGCGGCTGAAGCCTGGGCGTCCTCCGCCGGCTGGATCTCGGCCTCGGCCACACCCTCGATCAGGGGCCGCAGGCGGACGAGCTCGCTCGCCATGAAGTCGAGGAACAGGCGCACGCGCGGCGCCTGGCGCAGGTCCGGATGAGTCAGGAGCCAAAGGTCCGCGGCATAGCCGGCCTGCGGCGGTCCGAGACGCTTCAAACCGGGGCGCTTGTCGCCGATGAAACAGGGTAGGAAGCCGATCCCGATCCCGGCCTCGACCGCTTCGGCGAGGCCCAGCACCGTGTTCAGCTTGTAGACGACGCGATCGGCCTCGATGTGCTTCTGCACGTACTGCACGACCTTGAAGGCACCGAACTGGTCGTTGAGCGAGACCCAGCGCCGCTGCGCCAGCGTGCCCTGGTCGGCAGGCGGCCCCTCCGGGAAGTCGGCCCCACGCCCATAGAGCGCCCAGCCGATCCGCGCGGCGCGCCGACCGACGAGGTTCTCCGGTGGCGTATCGGTGGCGCGGATCGCGACATCCGCATCGCGCTTGGAGAGGTTGAGCGCCTGGTTGCCGAGCAGGACATCGAGCCGGATGTCCGGGCATTGCCGCATGAAGGCGCCGAAGAGCGGCGTCAGCAGCTCGACCAGCAGGGAATCATTGGTGGTGACGCGCAATTCGCCGGCGGGGACGATCTCGCGACCGGCGAGGCGGCGGGTGAAGCCGGCGATGTCGTGGTCGAGCCGCTCCGCCAGCGCCGCCATCTCCTCGCCGGCCGGCGTCGTGACATAGCCGCTGCGATGGCGCTCGAACAGGCGCGTGCCGAGCGCCTCCTCGATCTGGCCGAGGCGGCGAAACACCGTCGAATGGTTGAGGCCGATCAGCTCGGCCGCCGCCGGCAGGCTGCGGGCATCGGCAATGGCCTTGATCAGGCGGAAATCATCCCAGGCGACGGTGTAGGGCGGGTTCGGCAAGGCGTCGGCTCCGGGGGCAGGGCGCCCGTTGACGGGGGTCCATAAAATGGTGCGGGCGGCGGGTTGGAGCAACCCGCCGCCCGTTCAGCCGGAAATCGGTGCCTCAGGCAAGGGCGGCCTGGCGCGAGCCCGGGAGCGGACCGGAGCGCAGGGCGAGCGCGCCGTCGCCGATCAGCACATGGGCGAAAGCCGTCAGCGCGAGGAACGCCGGATACTCCCAGCCGCCATTCGGGGCGGTGAAGAGCCAGCCATTGGGGGCGTGGACGGCGAGCGCGCCGAGCAGGACCGGCAGCAGCGCCAGCGAGACATAGCGGCCATAGAAGCCGGTCAGGATGGCGAGGCCGCCGACGAGCTCTGCGAGGATGATCGGCCAGGCCAGGAAGCCCGGCAGGCCGAGCTGGCCGAGGAAGCCGGCAAAACCCGGAACGGTGAAGACCGCGAGCTTGAGATAGGCGTGGGCGATGAACATCAGGCCGAGCGCAACGCGCAGGCCGAGGGCGCCATAAGGGGCGAGACGGGTGTCGATCATGATGGTTCTCCGAAGGTCGCGAGGAAAGGCGGGGTCGTTCTGCGGAGAAAGATGCGCGTCGCTGCTGTGCAATTCAAATATCGATTTAGCGATACTGAAATTGCATTATCGCAATCAATTTGGACTGGCCTGCACGTTCGCGATCACCATCTTGGCGTCAACGAGGGCGGCGTTCCGCAGCCCGAAAGGACCGCCACCATGCAGATCAACGGCATCCACCACGTCACCGCCATTGCTGGCCCGGCGCGCCGCAATCTCGATTTCTACAGCCGCATCCTCGGCCTGCGTCTGGTCAAGAAGACCGTCAATTTCGACGACCCGACGACATGGCACCTCTATTTCGGCGATGCCGATGGCGCGCCCGGCTCGATCCTGACTTTCTTCCCCTGGGAGCATGTCGCGCCCGGCCGGCTCGGCGTCGGGGAGACGCAGGAGACGGCATTCCGCATTCCCGCGTCGGCGCTGGACTATTGGACGCAGCGTTTCGTTGGCCTCGGCGTCGTGCATGATGCGCCAGAGACGCGGTTCGGCGAGACGGTGCTCGCCTTTCGCGACCCGGACGGCATGCGCCTCGCCCTCGTCGCGGTTCCCGGCAGCGAGAGAGAGCCGAGTTGGGACAATGGCGAGATTCCCGGCGCCTTCGCGATCCGCGGCTTCCACGGGGTCACTCTGCTGCTGACCGAGACCGGTCCGACCGCTGCCATCCTGTCCGAGGTCTTCGGTTTCGCCGAGGTCGGGCGCGAGAACGGCATCGTCCGGATGCAGGCTGCCGGCACCGTCCAGGGCGGGGTCGTCGACCTGCGCGAGGGGCGCGGTTCCCTGCCTGCCCGTCTCGGTGGCGGCTCGGTCCACCATGTCGCGTTCCGCGCCCGTGATGATGCCGAGCAGGCGCGGATGGTGAAGCTGCTGTCCGACAGATTCGGCCTGCGCACCACCGGACAGCGCGACCGCAACTACTTCCGCTCGGTCTACTTCCGCGAGCCCGGTGGCGTGCTGTTCGAGATCGCGACCGACGCTCCCGGCTTCGCCGCTGACGAGCCGGCCGAAAGCCTCGGCAGCGCCCTCAAGCTGCCGTCGCAATACGAGAAGCGCCGCGGCGAGATCGAAGCCGCGCTGCCGGCCCTGGTCTGAGCCGCTTCGGCGCGCTGCTTCGGTGCGCCGACGTGCTCTCGATCACAAAAGGAGACGAATCATGGTTGAATCCTCTGCCTTCATCCACCGCTTCGAGCCGGCGACCGCGCCGGGCCTGCCGCCGCTGCTGCTGCTCCACGGCACCGGGGGCGACGAGAATGACCTCTTGCCGCTCGGGCGTGCCGTGCTGCCGGGCGCCGCGCTGCTCTCACCGCGCGGCCAGGTGCTGGAGGGCAGCATGCCGCGCTTCTTCCGCAGGCTCGCCGAAGGCGTCTTCGACGAGGCGGACCTGACGAAGCGCACACATGAGTTGGCGGATTTCATCGCCGATGCTCGCACGCGCTATGGGCTGCAGGCCCCGGTCGCGCTCGGCTTCTCGAACGGCGCCAACATCGCCGCCGCGTTGCTCTTGCTACGGCCGGAAGCGCTCGCCGGTGCCGCGCTGCTGCGGGCGATGGCGCCCTTCGCAAAGCCGCCGGAGGCGCAGCTTTCAGGCAAGCCGGTGCTACTGCTCTCGGGTGAGCTCGACCCGATCATTCCGGCGGCGAATGCGGCTGGCCTTGCGGCAACGCTCGAACGGGCGGGTGCTGCGGTGGAGCATCATGTCCTGCAGACTGGCCATGGCCTGTCCCAGGCGGATGTGGGCCTGCTCGAGAAGTGGCTTGCGGGGCAGCGGGCGAAGGCCGCGTAGGTGTGGCGTCGCCCCGTCTAGGCGTAGGAGGACGCGGTCAGGCCGGCGGGCAGGCGCTCAGGCGCGCTTCGAGAGATAGCACATCAGCCCGAGCCCGCCGAGCATGACCGATATCATGTAGGGCCCGAACAGGCAGGCGACGAAAACCGCCGCGATGAAGCCGAGCATGAGGCCGTTGCGCCAGTCCAGGATCATGATGACAACCTCCTCCTCTGGTGGGCAGCATCATAAAGATAGAGTTGACCCGCTGAACCGCATTTGAATGAAATGCGTTAACCGAACATTGCAGCGGCGGGACTTTCGTTAATGGGCTTGCGGTAATCTCGGCAGCTCTGCCGCTTCACTCGCGACAACTGGCCGGCGGCCATATTCCGGGCAGAGCGCGACGATTCTTCCGGCCAGCGCGGCGTTCGATGAGCGGGCGTCGCGCCAGATTCGCGCGCAATCTGCGTCGAAGCAGTCCGCTCGGCGGTGCCGATCGAAACAACCGGACTGTCGCGCCTGCTCGGCGGGGAACCCGTATCGGCGGCGGTGATGATGCAGGGCGGTGTCATCGCTGGCAGCCTCTCACTGTGCGGCCAGTCAAAATGATTCCCGCGAAGCTGGCAAAGTTAGGGCGGGCTCCCCCGCAGGTCCTGCAAGGCGCTTGCGGCTCTCGCGCGCGAGGTTCACCTTCCTGCGATGGTCACGCTTCTCCTTGCCATCTCGATGCTCGCGACCGTCGCGACGGCGCTATGGCTGGCTTTCGAGGGCAATGCCGTGATGGCGCTGCCCTTGGCGATCGTCTTCGCCGGTCTGCTCAGGACCATGGTGCGCCGCAGCCGGCGCCTGGGGATCACGCCGGCCGAGATCGCCGGGCGTCGGTCGGAGCCGAAGCGCGACTGATCCTGCAAGCCCCGCGAACGAGCGGCCCGGCTCCTGCCGGGCAGTCGTTCCGGCTCAGCCGTCGTTCGAGGAGTTGAGTTCGTCCGGCGTCAGGCCATCGCCGCCGCCGATGCCGGCCGCCTCGCGCAGCACCGCGTTGATTCGGTCCTGCCAGCCCGGACCGCCGCTCTGGAAGTGCTCGAGCACTTCGCGGTCGATCCGGAGGGTCACCATCTCCCGCGCCCCGGGAACCACTGCCCGCTTCGGGGCCGGTGCCTTGGGGGGCGCCGGCTTGAAGAGCGCTTCCGCGAGCTTGCGAGGATCGCTCGGCCGGCGGGTTCTGTCATGGCTCATGGTCGTGCCTCTGGTGAGGATGCGGCAGGCCTGGCTGGCGGCGCACTGCTCCGCCCGCAGTTGGCTTCGATCACGTGCCCCGGCAGATGCGAGGGCAGGGCGCCCGCAGCCGAGACTGAACAGAATGAAAAATGGTCGGAGCGAGAGGATTCGAACCTCCGACCCCTTGTCCCCCAGACAAGTGCGCTAACCGGGCTGCGCTACGCTCCGACGGGTCGGCTTATAGAGGCGCTGCCGCCGCGATGCAACGCGCCAGATGGGGAAGCATGCAAATCTTCGGTGGGCAGGTCGATACCGGTGGTTTGCCCCGCCCGATCGGCGATCCTGCGCGCGGCCTGTCGCAGGGGCGGCGGAAGATCATTCGGCGGATCGGATGTAGTCTGAAAGTGGGAAGTTCTGCATTCACGGGCCTGCTCCAGCGGAAAGGCGCCAGATCAACGCAAAGCGACAAGGTCTCGGAAAGAATGCCCTGATACAAGCAGGTTTGGACTGCGAATCGGTGCGAGGCCCGAGAATCAGCGCGATCCCGGGAGTGTTCTCTTCGAAATGGACTCCAGCACTGCTTTTATAGCGGCATCCCTGATGATGCTCGCCAACGGTACTGTCCTGGGGTTCATGCATGGCGACCTACCGGTTTCCCTGCGTCCAGCCTCGCGGAGCTGGCAATCGGGCACCCTGCTCGTCGCCTGCGGTTGCGCGATGTACGCGGTCCAGCCGCTCCTGCCGCTGCCGGTGATGGTGACGGTCTCGAATGGCCTGATCCTGCTCGGGCTCACCGCCTATTGCCGGGCTCTCTATGCCTTCTACGAGCGCTCGCCACGCGCATGGTTGCCACTGCCGGCCATCCTTGGCGTGCTGGGGGTCTTCTGGTTCTCCGCCGTTCAGCCGAATACCGAGATTCGGATCGTCCTGATTTCCGCGGCCTGGCTGGTGCTGATGGGAAACAGCGTTTTGATTCTGAAGCGTGGCGCGCGGCGTGACGACGCGCTGAGCCGCCGTATGCTCCTCGCCATCTTCGCGGGCGTCTTCCTGTTCACGGCCTTGCGCCTGCTGCACTACGTTCGTCTCGGAATGGCGGCGGATTTCAGCATTGCCACCGATGCGAGCTGGATGAACCTCGCTACGCCGATGCTGGGAGCGGCTTTGCCGGTGATCGGGACCACCGCGTTCGTCCTGATGTGCTCGGAGCGGATTCGCCGGCAATGGGAGCGGGCCGCGTCGACCGATTACCTGACGGACCTGCCGAACCGGCGCACGCTCACGCAGGCCGGCGTCGAGCGTTTCAAGGCGGCGCGTGCCCGCGAGGAGGGCTTCGCGATCGCCGTCATCGATATCGACCGCTTCAAGACCATCAACGACCAATATGGCCACGAGACTGGCGACATCGCCCTCAAGCATGTCGGCGCAAGATTGAAATCGGCCATACGCGATGTCGATCTCGTGGCCCGGACCGGCGGCGAGGAGTTCGTGGTGCTGTTCGACCGGGTCGGTCCCGAAGAGGTCGAGGCTGCGGCCGAGCGCCTGCGCTCTGCGGTGCGGCTTCATTCTTTCACTGCTGGCACCGTCAAGATATCGATCACCGTCTCAGTCGGTGTCGCCATCTGCCGGGGGGAGGATGCCGATTTCAACGCATTGCTCCGGCGCGCGGACGAAGCGCTCTACGCGGCGAAATCGGCCGGCCGGAACCAGGTCAAGCTGGCGGCCTGAGTCGCGCGTGGGACCGACGCCTGTCGCGCCTTAACCATTCGTTAAGCATTCGATTGCGGCGGCGGCTCCTCGGACGCAAGATTGCGCCTTGAAATCGCAAACGCGAGAGAAACGTCATGTCGATGGCATTGGCCGATCGCAGGCCGCGCCCTGTTCGAGCCGCCGCCGAGCCGGGCAGAGGCTCGCTGGAGAGCTTCTTCGCCGGTCTCGCGCCGGACTGGCACTCGCGCTGGGCCTGGGACCATTACGAGGCGACGATCCTGGCGCTCGCGCATCAGTTCGGCCTGAGGCGCGTCTGCGAGGTCGGCGGAGGGCGCGACCCGCTATTCTCGCCGGAGGAGGCGCGCCGCTACGGGCTCGACCTCGTCGTCAACGACATCGACGCCGGTGAGCTCGCACTGACTCCGAAAGGCTTGCGCACCGCCCGCTTCGACATCGCGGGCGACCTTTCCGAGCCCGATATCGCGCGCGGCGGCTATGACATGATGGTCTCGCGCATGGTTTTCGAGCATGTCCAGGACGTCGAGCGCGCCTGGACCAACATCCATGCCTTGCTGGCACCGGGGGGCGTCGGTCTCGCCTTCGTGCCGACGCTCTGGGCGCCGGTCTTCGCGCTCAACCATGTCCTGCCCGAGAAGGCCTCCCGCGCCATCGTCCACGCTCTGTTTCCGGCACGGCGCGAAGGTGGCGACGATCCGAAGTTCCCTGCCTTCTATGACTGGTGCCGTGGCAGCCGCACCAGGCTGGCGCCGATGTTGAAGCGGGCCGGCTTCAGCGACATCCATGTCCAGCCCTTCTGGGGGCACGGCTATTTCGACCGGATGCCGGGGTTGCGCCAGGTCGACGATGCCTTCAACCGGCTGGCGGCCAGGATCGGTTTCGAGGCCCTGACGACCTATGCCTATGTGGTCGTGCGGAAGGAGCGCTGAGGCTGGTCACCGCGCGGCGGCATCGCCGGGTTGAGCACGGCCAGCCCCCAGACCAGGCCGAGCATCAGGTAGAAATGCCGCCAGTGGTCGGTGTCGATCTGGATGCCTTGCAGGATCGTCACGAACAGCACCGACCAGAGCACGATCGCATGGCCCTGCCAGGGCGAGCGCCGCATCGCGACGCGCCAGCCGGCAAGGCAGGTCGCGGCCATCAGCGCCAGGAAGGAGACGCCGCCGAGCCAGCCATAGGAGGCGAAGGCGTTGATGTAGACATTGTGCGGGTCTTCCGGGAAGTGCCAGCGGAAGCGCAGCGGGCCGAAGCCGTTCGGTAAGTCTAGCAGGAGCGGGATCGAGCGCAGCTGGTTGCCGAATCGGCCGGTGACGCCCTGGTCGTAGTCCTGGTCGAGGCTGGCGCGGATCTCGAAGACGCTGCGGATGTTCTCGAAGGACAGTGCGATCAGCATCGCGACCACGACCAGCACCAGCGAGACCAGCGTCAGGAAGACGATGCGGGTGCGTTGTTTGCTGCTCGGCGAGGTCAGGAAGGTCAGCGCCGTCATCATCAGCGTGGCGGCGACAAGATTGGCCCAGGCGCCGCGCGAGAAGCTCAGGAAGAGCGCGAGCAGCGGCACGCTCATCAGCAGGAAGCCCTTGACCAGGCCGACCCGCCCGGTGAGCACGGCATGCAGGGTGTAGACGATCGGCAGCACCAGGAAGGGGCCGAGCACATTCGGGTCCTTGAAGGTGCCGGAGGCACGGCCATGCAGCGAGAGCACGCTGCCGAGGCCGGCCACGTCGAAATAGCCGAGCAGGCCGGCAAAGCCGGCGCACCAGGCCGAGAAGAGATAGCCCTTGCGCAGCGTGTCGAGGCGCCCGAGCGGGTCTTCCGCCATGATCGCGGCGAAGAAGATCGCCGTCAGCATCAGATAGACCGAGACGGCGGTGAAGCGGACCGAGGGGGGCTCGTCCATCCAGGGCAGTAGCGAGAAGACGCCGCCGAGATTGTAGAGCAGCAGCAGGATCGCGAGGGGCAGCAGCTTCTGCGAGAAGCGGATACCGGTCAGCGCGAACACAAAGAGCGCGATCAGGAAGACGAGTTCGTAGGGCGAGGGCTCGATCAGGGCAAAGCCGCTCGAGGCGGTGAGCAGCCAGAGAGCCCCGCGCTTGATCGCGGCATAGGAAATCTGCAGGCCGCCATGGCGCCGGCCACCAGCCTCACCTCCCTGCGCCAGCGTGCTCAATAGGCGTTCTCGTTCTTCGTCAGGAGCGAGAACGGCGTCTTGATCAGGATGTAGAGGTCCAGCAGCACCGACCAGTTCTCGATGTAATAGAGATCGTGCTCGACGCGGCGCTGGATCTTGTCCTCGGTATCGGTCTCGCCGCGCCAGCCATTGATCTGGGCCCAGCCGGTGATGCCGGGCTTGACCTTGTGGCGGGCGAAATAACCGTCGACCACCTGCTCATAGGCGCGGTTCGAGGCGGTGGCATGAATCGCGTGCGGGCGCGGGCCGACCAGCGAAAGATTGCCCTTGAAGACGACGTTGAAGAGTTGCGGCAGCTCGTCGATCGAGGTCTTGCGGATGAAGCGGCCGACGCGGGTCACGCGTGGGTCGTCCTTGGTAACCTGCTTGGCGGCGGCGAAGTCGCTCATCTCGTGATAGAGCGAGCGGAATTTCAGCACCTCGATCAGCTCGTTGTTGAAGCCGTAGCGCTTCTGGCGGAACAGGATCGGGCCCTTCGAGTCGAGCTTGATCGCGATCGCGGTCGCCAGCATCAGCGGCGAGAGCAGGATCAGGGCCAGCGTGCCGACGATCTTGTCGAACAGCCATTTGACGACGATGTCCCAGTCCGCGATCGGCCGGTCGAAGACGTCGAGCACCGGAACGGCGCCGATATAGGAGTAGGAGCGCGGCCGGAAACGCAGCTTCGACATATGGGCCGAGAGCCGAATGTCGATCGGCAGCACCCAGAGCTTGCGCAGCATGGTGAGCAGCCGCGCCTCGGCCGAGATCGGCAAGGTGAAGATCACGAGGTCGAGCTTTGTGCGGCGGGCGAACTCGACGAGATCGTCGATCGTGCCGAGCTTGGGATAGCCGGCGACGAGGTCGGGCGAGCGGTCGTCATTGCGGTCGTCGAAGACGCCGCAGACGCGCAGCCCCGTGTCGCGCTGGGCTTCCAGCGCCTTGATCAGCTCCTCTCCCGCCGGCCCGCCCCCGACGATCGCAGTGCGCCGCTCCAGCCGTCCGAGACGGGTCAGGCGCAGCACGATCATCGTCACGGCGAGCCGCTCGGCCAGCAGCAGCGCGAGGCCGCCGGCATAGAAGCTCGCCAGCCAGACGCGCGAGACCTGATCGCCGATCTTGAGGAAGAAGAACGCCGCCAGCGCCAGCAGGAACAGCACTGTCCAGCCGGCGATGATCCTCACCGCCATGGTGACGAAATTGCGCAGCGCGCCGATATGATAGAGATGCAGCGCCTGGAAGGCGGCGAGCGCGCCGACCGCAAGCAGCGGAATGGTGACCTGATAGGGCAGGGCGTTCTCGACCTTGCCGGCGACATAGAGCCAGAAGATCAGGCCGCCGACGCCGACCACCACCACGAAGTCTGCCAGCCGCACCAGACCTTCGATCAGCACCGGCGATAATGTGCGCTTGACCGGCATGGCGGCGATGCGCTCGGCCAACGGATGGAAGGCGCGGGTGGCGCCGGAGGTGGGCGTGCCCTCCTGTGCCGGGCCGGCCGAATCCGCCTTGATCAGGTCGCGAACGTCGAAAGCGCCCATCTCGTCATGTCCTCTCCGCCTGCCCGGACCAGAGGTCCGAGCATCGGCTGTCGACTAGCGCAAATTGCTCTCGGAAGGTTTAACCCGCCGCTGCGAAAGGTGCAGCGATTTGAGGGAGTTCGAGCGCGGTTTCCGGGTGTTTAACCGGCACGCCTCGCCCCTCCGGAGGCGCCCGCGGCGGGGATGGATTTTAACGAAGGCATTCAAGGTGATAGCCATAGTTTTCGCTGGCCAGAAAATACCCTGAAAATACAGTTTTCAGCGTCAAAATCCAGCGTAGCGTTGACAAAAGGCCCCGTTTCAGGCATTCAAGGGTCGCGATGAGCGACTGAGAAGCACATTTTTGAAGGCCTCCGCCCCCGGGATTTCCGGAAACAGGGTGAGATGCTGTGCTGACCTTCGGTGACAATCGAAGCGTTCCTTTTACTCTCTTGCTTCGTCTTTAAAACGCCAACGATGCGCACCCCGTCGACGTCGCACCCGCGTCGCCGGCGCCCTGGGCCCGCGCCAATTGTGTGACCTGTGTCTTTTCACTGGATTGTTCTGCTCGCGGCGGTTGCCGTCGAGGTTCTCGCTACGTCGGCGCTGAAGGTCTTCGTTTCAGCGCCGCTCTTCCTGGCCTTTCTGCCGCTCGTGCTGATCGGCCTCTCCTTTGCCCTGCTCAGCCTGGCGCTGCGCGTCATTCCGATGGCCGTCGCCTATGCGGTCTGGGAAGGGCTCGGTATCGTCGGCATCGCCGTCATCGGCCATGTCCTGTTCGCCGAGCATCTGACGCCGGAGCGCCTTGCGGCGCTGGCCATGATCGTAGCCGGCATCGTGCTGCTCGAGCGCGGCGTCGGCCATGACGAGCCCGACCATGACGAGGTCGGCCATGAACAGCAGAGGAGGACGGCATGAGCGCCACCTTCTCTCCGCAAGGCCTGGCCATCCTCTGGCTCGTGCTCGCGGTCGGGCTCGAGGTCGCCGGCACGGCGCTGCTCAAGCTCTCAGACGGGCTGAAGCGCCGCCTGATCGGCGGCGCCGGCGTCATCCTCGTCATTGGCGCCTTCGGCGCCTTGGCCCAGGCGATCCGCGGCATGGACCTTTCGGTTGCCTATGCCGCCTGGGGCGGGGCGGGTCTCGTCATCACCGCGGTGGTCGGCGCGCTCGCCTTCGGCCAGGCCATCCGGCCGGCCGGATGGCTCGGCATCGCGCTGGTCGTCGCCGGCGTGGTGGCGCTCAAGCTGGCCTGAGCCCTCTCCTCACTGCAGGAACGGGTTCTTCCAGCCGCCCTGCTGGGCGGGAGCCTTGGGCGGGAAGCTCGCCTCGAGATAGTCGAGCACCTTCTTGCGGTCCTCGTCCCCGAGCGGCTGCATGTTGTGCTTGCTGACCATCCAGGCGAGCGTCTCCTCCCATTTGTCGCGGCTCATGCCCTGGGCCGCGACCAGCTTGAAGTTATGGCAGGCGACGCAGGCGTAGAACGCCTCCTCGCGATGAGGCGCCTCCGGGAACATCTCTGGCGTTTCCTCGGCGGGGGTGGGCGCCTGCGCCAGGGCCAGCGAGGCCGTGAACATCACTGCCGCGCCGAGCGTGAGCCCGGCGCGGCGCAACAACGAACTCATCGAGATCATCCGACCAGCACCGCCACCCGATGCATCGGGTTTGCGCCGTAGCCCTGCGGATTCCAGCCGCCGGCGACATGCGGCTGCGCCCGGCCCTTGCCGTCGGTCGCCCGCACCCAGAGCTCGTAATAGCCATCGGAGGGCAGCTCGACCTCGGCCGTCCAGCGGCGCCAGTCGAAGCGGTTGCGAGGCTCGGCCGCCTTGGCCTGCTGCCAGGTCGCGCCGAAATCGATCGAGACATCGACGCGGGAGACGCCGTCATGCCCGTCCCAGGCGGCGCCGCGCAAAGCGAGCTTGCGCGTGCCGGCCGGAAGGCGCGTGCCATTGGCCGGGTTGGTGATGATGCCGCGCACCGGCATCGAGGTCATGGTGCGCATGTTGGATTCGTCGGTCTTGCCGCCGGGGATCATCGGCTTGATCGCGACCGAATAGGAGGTCCCGCCCATGCCCTGGCCGTCATGGACCTTGTCGCGGATCGCGATGCGCTTCAGCCATTTATGCGAGACGGAAGCCGGGAAGCCGGGAATGATCACCCGCAGCGGCCCGCCATGGATGTTGTTGAGCGGCTGGCCGTTCATCGCCCAGACCAGCAGCGCGTGCTGCTCCATCGCGGCCTCGATCGGTACACCCCGCGAGAGCACGTCCTTGCTCGGATCGCCCGAGAGATGCTGGTCGGCACCGTAATTGCCGGTGTGGACCGCGCTCGGCTTCAGCCCGGCGCTCTTCAGCACCTCGGCGAGCGAGACGCCGGTCCATTCGGCGCAGCCGGCGCCGCCATTGGTCCACTGGTTGCCGCGCGCGGTCGGCTGGAAGAAGGAGCGGCCGTTGCCGCCGCATTCCAGCACCATCCGATAGGTCTTGGCGGCGAATTTCTGCTTGAGCTCGCCGAGCTTCATCTTCAGCGGGGTGTTGACCTCGCCGTCGATGCTGAACTCCCAGGCGTCACCTTCGGTGAAGCCTTCCGGGGTCTGGCCGTTGTTGCGGATGTAGAACTTCTCGGTCGGCGTGGTGTCGTCGTCGAGCATGTGCTCGGGAGTCTCGGCGACGAGCGGACGGTCGCCGAGCAGGACGAGGCCCTTGGCCTTACCCGGGAAATCGAGGAGCTGCGGGCCCTTGGGCGCGGCAGCGGGCGGCGCGCCCGCCGGGGCCGCGGTGCCTTGCGCCATCGCGGCCGGGATCAGCCCGGCCGGCATGTTGGCCGAGAAGGGGATCGCCCCGCCGACGGCCGCGCCCATCGCCGCGAGACCGGCGCCGCCCAGGAAGCCGCGTCGCGAGGAATCGGTACGCCGGCCGAAGGCCTGCGCATCGGCCCGCTCTGGATCGTCGCGATAAAGTTCCGCCAGGGAGCGTTCAGCCTTCGCCATCGGTTTCCTCCTTCAGGCGCATCACGAAAAGGGCGCCACTGGAGGATGAGACGTTCGAGCGTCTGGAATAATTCCATGCTGTCCCGTCTTTTTAGGATGGGACCTCAGGCGAGGCAGGACGGCGCGGCGCTCCAGTCCTGGCGAAGAGCCGTGCGCAGGGGTTCGATGCCGGGACCGGGATGTGTGGTCAGGTCTCTCAGGAAGCCCGCCATGATGGCGAAGCGCGCCGCCGGCATGCCCGTCGCGATCAGAAGATAGCTCTTGCCGTCGGCGTTCCAGCGGGCGAGCGCATGGGGTGTCTCGCTGCGGCCGGGCGGGCGCTCGGGCTGAAGCTGCGTCGTGACGTGCAGGCTCAGGCGGCAGCCGCGCGTCCCGGTGAAGCCGGCATGTTCCTCGCCGCCTGCCGCCAGATTGCGCCAGGCCGGCCGCAGGCCGAGCCGCGCCAGCTCGCTCGCGATCGGATCGGAGGAAACCTGCACCACGTCCTCGGCGGGGACGGTGTCCGCATGGCGCTCATGGGCAGCGAGCGATGCGGCCAGGAAGCGGTCGTCCGGCGGACTGCCCGCCGGTCCAAGGGCGAAGAGGGCTGCGCCGGCGACGAGCGCCAGGGCAACTGCGGCGGCGAGGTTGCGATGGCGTCGCTGCGGCGGCGCCTTGGCGCGGGGGAAGGGCGGTGCGTCGCCGATCGGCAGCGCTCGCAACTGCTCCTTCAGCCCGATGATGCCGCGCAGGGCCTGCGCCGCCGGAGGCGAGGCGCCGAGCAGGGCCGCGACCTCGCGCTGATCGGCGACCGCCAGTTCGCCATCGGCAAAGGCGTTGAGCCGCTCCCAGTCGGCCGGGCCGGGCATGTCAGCGCGCCGCGACATGGCGCTGCGGCAGCATGCGGATATTGGTCTCGCCGATGATGGCGAGCATGGCGGCCCGGGCACGGGCCAGCCGGCTCATCACCGTGCCGGTCGGCACGCCGATGATCGCCGCCGCTTCCGCATAGCTGAAGCCATCGAGATCCACCAAGACCACCACCTCTTTCATCGCGAGCGGCAATTGCTCCAGCGCCTGCCGCACCGTGATGGCGTTGAGCGCGCGCTCCGCGACACGCCAGTCGATCGGTTCGGGCGCTTCGCCGCCTGCCTCGCGCGCTTGCCGCCGGCTCTGATCGACCAGCAGGTTGCGCAGGATGCAGTAGAGCCAGCGCCGATAGGCGACGTCGTCTGCGGGCTCACTCTTCGCGCTGAGTACGCGCAGCGCCGCCTCCTGGGCGGCGTCGCCGGCCCGTTCGCGATCCCGCGTCAGGGCGCAGGCATAGCGGAAGAGCCGAGTCCATTCGCGTTCGAGCCGCGCATTGCGCGTCGACTTGCGTCCGTCGCGCCACATGATCGCGCCATCCGAACCAGTTCTCGTGCGGAGGGATCAGGCCATCGCCGGCCCGCCGCAGTGAGGGAAAGGCCAGCCTATAGCGCAGGGGGCGCGAAAGTCGAACGGCTTTTCCACGCTCTCGCGGGAAGGCGCAGGCGCTCAGCCGAGGCGCTTGGCCAGCGCGCTGCGATAGGCGCCGAGCACGCCGTCGACCATCGCATTCAGGCAGAAATTCGCCCGCACATAGCTCGCGAGATCGGTCGCTTCGGCGCGGCGTGCCGCTTCCGGCATGGCGAGGGTCGCGCGAATCGTGTCCGCGAGGATCGTCGGATCATTGGGCGGGATCAGCCGCGGCGCGTGCTTGGGGCCGTAGATTTCCTTGATGCCGCCGACATCGGTCGCAATCAGCGGCTGGGCTGCGGCCGCTGCTTCGAGAATGACATAGGGCAGCGATTCGGCGCGCGAGGGGATCACCATGATCCTGGCCTTGGCCAGCGCGGCGCGGATCGGTCCGGGCGGCTCGAAGGCGCATTGTCCGGCGACGCCGTGATCGACCGTCATCTGCTTGAGCAACGCCTCGTCCGGTCCCGAGCCCACGATCAGGACGCGTGGGGTCAGCCCGTCGCACGCCTTCAGGATCTCCAGCGATTCGATCAGCGTGTCGACACCCTTGGCCGAGCGCAATTCGCCGAGATAGACGAGATCGAAGCTCGCGGCGGTATGGTCGATCGGCGCGAATTCGGCATCCGAGATGCCGTTCAGCACGATGCGATGGTCGGTGCGCGGCAGGTGGCCGGTGCAAGCCTGGAAGCGGCCGGCGATGAAGGCGCTCTCGAACAGGAACATGTCGGTCGCCGGCTCGAGCAGGCGCTCGACGCCCATATAGACGCGGTGCTCCGTGCTGCCCGGCTTGTAGTTGAAGCTGCCGCCATGGGGCGTGTAGGCCGTGATGTAGCTGCGCCCGGGAGAGATCAGCGCGGGCAGGCGGGCATAGACGCCGCCCTTGGAGCCGTGGGCATGCACGACCTGCGGCGCGACCCTGCGCCGCGTCGCGGCCGCGGAAAGCTGAGCTCTGGCGTCGGTCAGGCTCGGATAGCGCGACATCGGCACGCGCGTCACGCCGAGCGAGAGCTTCGGTCCGAGCTCGGCGAAGACCTCGTCGGCACGGGCGCCTCCGGTCGTCGAATCGCAGAAGATGCCGACTTCGTGGCCACGTTCAACCTGGCCGCGCGCGAGATCGAGTACATGCCGGAACAGCCCGCCGAGCGGGGCGCGGAAGACATGTAGGATCTTCAAGGGGCCGGCGTCGGTCGCGGCGGGCATGGGGTCGAGCTCCGCGCCGGGATTAGAACCAGCGTTCCTTGATCACGATGGTGTCGCCGGGGCGCACCGCATAGGTGATCGGCACCGTGGCAGTGACGAGCTGGCCGTCCATCAGTCGTGTCACTTCGGCGTAGTTGCGCTGGCCGCGCGGCGTGAAGCCACCCGCAATCGCCACGGCGGTCTGCACCGTCATGCCGTTGACGAACGGGAACTGGCCGGAATTGGTGACTTCGCCGAGCACGAAGAATGGCCGGTAGGCGTCGACCTCGACCGAAACCCTCGGCTCGCGCAGATATCCGGAACGCAACCGCGCCTCGATGGCGCGCTCGAGCTGCGCGGTGGTGCGGCCATTGGCGTCGACCGCGCCGATCAGCGGCATCGAGATGCGGCCGCTGCCGTCGACGGCATAGACGTTGGAGAGGTTGTCCTGGCCGAAAACGATGATGCGCAGCCGGTCGCCGCTGGCGAGCTGATAGGGGCCCGCGCTCTCGACGGAGAATTCCGGCGCGACGATGCGAGGCGCGCAGCTTGCCGCCGCAAGCGCGACCGCCAGCGCAAGACAGACGGGGCGTCTACTCATCATCGCGTGCTGAACCCATCGAAAAAGCCAGGGTCAGGGTTATGCGGACATGCTTAAGAGCAGGTTAAAATTCGCTCCCGATTAACCATGTCGGCCGTGCTGGACGCATTCTCGTGGGAGGTTGCCGCCGTCGCGGAGCTGAAGTTGTGCTCGGTGTCGATCATACGCTGTCGCCGGGCCGCGTTTACCGCCCAATAACCTTAATCCGCTTTCATTGACGCTGCGTCCTGCCGAGGGCGCGAGAGTTTTGCGTGAATGGAAGAGTCATGACCGCTCGCGATGACACTGCCCCGGCTGCCGGCGAAGGCCGCTCCGGTGACATGCTCGATCTGACTGCGCTCTGGGCCGCGATCAAGGCGAGGAAGGCCTGGATCATCGGGCCGACGCTGGTGGCGCTTGGCCTGTCCTTCGTTGCCGTCAACGTCATCCCGCCGCGCTATACCGGCGAGGCGCGGTTGCTGCTCGAGAACGGCGACAGCTTCTACACGCGCCCAGGGCCGACAGCCGATAATTACGGCGCGCAGTTCGACAGCGAAGGCGTCCAGAGCCAGGTCCAGGTCGTGATGTCGCGTGATCTGGCGCGCGAGGCGATCAAGCGCATCGGCCTTGTCGGCAATCCCGAGTTCGATTCCGGCGCGGGCGCGCTCGGAGCCTTGAAGAAGCTCGGCGTGCTGGTTGGTCTTGGCGCGCACCCGGCCGACCGCTCGCCCGAGGAGCGCGTGCTGGAGAAGTATTACGACCGGCTGCTGGTCTACCCCGTCGGTCGCTCGCGCATCGTCGCGATCGAGTTTACCTCGCAGGATCCCGAGCTTGCCGCCAGGGCTGCGAACGTCATTGCCAGCACCTATCTCGAGATGCAGGGCGCGGCCAAGCAGGACACCGCCCGCAGCGCCTCGTCCTGGCTCTCGACCACGATCGATCCGCTGCGCAAGAAGCTGGCGGAATCTGAGGCCAAGGTCGAGGATTTCCGCTCGCGCCATGGCCTGCTGGTCGGCACCAACAATACGACGATCACCTCCCAGCAGCTCGCCGATCTCTCGAGCCAGCTTTCCAACGCCCGCACCCAGCAGGCCGAGGCGCAGGCCAAGGCCTCGATCATCCGCGACGCGATGAAGACCGGGCGCACTTTCGAGATTCCGGATGTCGCCAACAACGAGCTGGTGCGCCGTCTGATCGAGCAGCGCGTCAATCTGCGCGCGCAGATCGCGCTCGAATCGCGCAACCTCCTCTCCGAGCATCCGCGCATCAAGGAGCTCAACGCCCAGCTCGCCGATCTCGAAGGCCAGCTGCGCGCCGCCTCGGAGCGCGCCGTGCGCACGCTCGAGAACGAGGCGAAGATTGCCGGCCAGCGCGTCGAGAGCTTCACCGCCGCCCTGGAGGGGCAGAAGAAGACCGTCTCCGGCGCCAATGACAGCGAAGTGCAGCTGCGCGCGCTCGAGCGCGAGGCGCGTACTCAGCGCGAGCAGCTCGAACAGTACATGCTGCGCTATCGCGAGGCGCTCGCGCGCGATGCCGACAATGCGACGCCGGCCGATGCCCGCATCATCTCGCGCGCCGTTGAGCCGACGCAGCCCTCCTTCCCGAAGAAGATTCCGACGATGATCGTCGCGACGCTCGCGACCTTCCTGATCGCGCTCGCGGCCATCATCTCGCGCGAGCTGCTGAACGGGGCGGCGGGACCTGGAGGCGCGGGCACCTCGCGGCCGCCGCGCAAGCCGCCGGGCTGGGTCGGCGCCGCTGCCGGCCGTCCTGACACGCAGCCGGAAGCGGGAGGCGACAAGACCGTCGATCCGCGCGAAGCCCGCGTCGCCGGCCTGCTCACCCATGGCGGCCGCGTCGGCCAGATGCAGCTCGACCTTTCCGATCCCGACCGGAGCCTCGCCGACCTGTCCGCGCGGGTCGATGACGGCCGGCCTGGCTATGCCCCGCTTGTCGTCGTGCTCGACGGCGCGGCGCCGGGCGATGCCTCGGCCCGGGAGCTGGCGACCCTGCTTTCCGAGCGCTGCCGCTGCGTCCTGATCGATCTCGGCAGCGATGCCGAGCGTCACCAGCCGGGCTTCTCGGAGCTGCTCTCCGGCGAGGCGCTGTTCTCCGACATCATCACCCGCAGGCCGAACTCGCGCCTGCACGAGATCGGGCCGGGCTATGCCGGACGCGCCGCCGTACTCGCCGCGCCCGATATCGTCGAGGTCGCTCTCGATGCGCTCTGCGAGACCTATGACTGGGTTCTGGTCGTCGCCGCCTCGACCGACGAGGCCGCCGTGCTGGCGCCGCTCGTCGCCCAGGCCCAGGCAGCGCTGGTCATGGCTGGCCATGTCGGCAACGGTCATGCGGTCGAGGCCGCCTACCGCCTCTCCGATCTGACCAAGGCGCCGATCGCGCTGGTGATGGTCGAAGGGGAGGGACGCGCCGGCGAGATCACGCGCGAGCCCAGCCCGGTCATGGCCTGAAGCGGCGTTGCAAAGCCTCGCGACGGCGACCTCAGTCGTCGTCGCCAGGCGACGGCCGACGCTTCAGCCAGCCGAGCGCGCGTAGCGACAGCTTCAATGCCAGCGGCGAGGCCTTGATCCGCCGCTTCAGCGCCCGCTTCGCCTGGCTGAAGCTTGCATAGGCGCGGCCCTTGGCGGTCAGTGGGAAGAAGGTGTCGACCAGGTCGTCCCGGTCGTCGCAGATCGTCGTCTTGTAGCGGGCCTCGCCGACCCCGAGATCGAACATCGTCAGCCCGGCCCGGCATTTGCGCTTGATCAGCTGGACCAGCAGGATCTCGCCGGGGCTGGTACGTGCTGCAGGCGAGGCGAGGTCGAAAGACGTCGCCATGCCTGAAAAGCGCGCGCCATGGACCGCGCCGACATAGGTCGCGACCGGCTGCCCTTCGAGATCGAGCGAATAGAGCTCTACGACCGGCGGGCGCCCGGGCGTACCGAGGGCGGCCTCGCGCAGGAAGCTACGGATCGCCGGATCGGCGAAGGGGTCGGGCAGGCGCATCTGGGCGAAGCGGGCCGCCTTCTGCGCCAGGAAGGCATCGAGCACGCGATCAACTGCGAGTGGATTCTGCGCCTGCACCAGCTCCGAATGGCCGAACTCGGCGAAGCGGTTGCGCTTGGTGGTCAGCTTCTTGCGGGCGTGCTTGCTCATCGAGCGGCGCAAGGTGCCGTCGCAGTCGCCGGGCTGGAGCGCGAGCTTGTAGGCTCGGCTCGGGCTCGCGCCGGCGGAAAGGCGGGCCATCGGGTTTTCGATGCCCTGCCAGGAGGCCGGCTGGTTGACGAAGACGAAGGCGTCGACCTCGCCGATCGCGGCGCCGGCTTCTGCCAGTAGCTGCCTGGTCATGTCGTCGTCGAGGCTCTCCGCGAAATCGCGCCGGTAGAGGCCCATGTGATAATTGGCATGCTTGCCGCCGATGAACTCGGCGAAGCGGGTGCCGTGCCGGCGCGTGATCACCAGCGGCAGGAGGCCGAGCGTCGCGCCCTCGGCGTCGCACATCCGCACGAAGCGGAACGCCATCGCCTCGGCGCGGCCGACGGTCTCGACGAAAGGCCGGATCCAGTCATAGGCCTGATAGGGGGTGGCGAGGCCGCTAGCTTCCAGCTGGCGCCATTCGCTCTCGAGCGCGCCGATCTCGCTGCCGACGCAGATCCGGCTCCAGCCGCGCGCGCCCGCCCGCTGCGAAGCGGCGGCGGCTGGCAGGCCCGGTGCACATGCGACGGCTGACATTCCTCGATCGGTTCCCGGCTCTTCGTGACTGGCTTCCTTAACCCCGCATTGTGAACGGACCTGCCACTATCGGAACCATCGCATCCCGCGATCGCCGAACAGCGTTAGCGATCGGTTGAATCAAACTCTTCGATAGGCCTGGCATGAGTTTGCGCCACAAGGCTTTTTCCGCCGCCTTCAAGGCGATCGCGCTGACCGGCGCCGACCGCTGGGGCAGGGGGCTGGCGCAGGGCCGGGGCGCGATCCTGATGCTGCACCACGTCCGCCCTGCGCGGGCCGCGGGCTTCCAGCCGAACGGCCTGCTCGAAATCACGCCCGGCTTCCTGGCCCGCGCCCTCAGGCTGATCCGGGCCGAGGGCTACGACATCATCCCGCTCGACGAGGTTCCGGCGCGGCTCGCCGACCCCAGGCCCGGCCGCTTCTTCGTCGCGCTGACCTTCGACGATGGCTATCGCGATAATCTCGACCATGCCTGGCCGGTGCTGGCGAAACATCAGGCGCCCTGGACGCTCTTCGTGACGCCGGGCTTCGCCGAGCGCACGGCGCGGCTCTGGTGGCTGGAATTGGAGGAGGCGATCCGCGCCCTGCCGCAGATCGCGCTCGATCTGCCTGATGGCCGCTTCAGTGCGCCCACCGGCTCCGACGCCGAGAAGCAGAAGGCCTTCGACCGTCTCTATTGGCGCCTGCGCAGGGGGCCGGAAGCGGTCCTGCTGTCGGCGATCGCCGATCTTTGCCGCCAGGCCGGCGTCGACCCGGTTGCATTGGTCGAGCGCGAATGCCTGCCGCTGGAGACGCTGCGTGCGCTCGCCGGCGCCCCCGGCGTCACTATCGGCGCCCATACGATGAGCCATCCGATGCTCGCAAAGCATCCGGAAGAGGAGGCGCGCCGCGAGATCGTCGCGAGCAAGGCCTGGCTGGAGGAGAAGCTCGGCCTGACGATCCGCCATTTCGCCTATCCGGTCGGCGATCCCGGCTCGGCCGGCCCGCGCGAATTCGCGCTGGCAAAGGAGGCAGGCTTTGCCAGTGCCGTGACGACACGGCCGGGACACCTCTTTGCCGAGCATGCCGAGCACCTGCACGCGCTGCCGCGCGTCTCGCTCAACGGGCTGCATCAGAGTGAGGCGGCGCTCGGGTCGCTACTTTCCGGTCTGCCATTCCTGCTCTGGAACCGGGGCCGGAAGCTGAATGTCGGTTAGCGCGGGGAACCCTCTCCTGGAAGGAGAGAGGTTCTGGCCTCAGCTTTCGTCCTTCCGCTCCATCCACTTGATCAGCGGCAGCAGCGGTAGCACCCAGGCGAGGCCGAGCACGATATAGGCGATGGTCTGCACCGGCTTCGAGGCTTCGGTGATGCGTCCCTGCGCCAGGGCCATGGCGACCAGCGCGTAGACGCAGACGAAGACCAGGATCACGACCGTGCCGACGAGCTTGCGATGGCTTTGGGTCATGGGTCTTGCTTTCCGGCTGCGGCATTGCGGGCGTTGTTCGGGCTTGCCCGCCGGACTATCTGTCACCCGACGCCGCGCTTGTGAAGCGCATTCCGGCCTTTCACCTGCGACCCGAGGTCCCGCTTCCGTGACGATCGCGCTCGAACACCCCCGGCAGGCCGCCGCCGCTTCCGGCCACCCCGGCATCCGCCGCTGGCTCTGGGCAACCGCCTTCCTGGTCTTCGTGATGATCGTCGTCGGCGGCGCGACGCGTCTGACCGGATCCGGCCTCTCGATCACCGAATGGCGGCCGGTCACCGGCGCGCTGCCGCCGCTGACAGACGCCGCCTGGGCGCTCGAATTCGACAAGTACCGCGCCAGCCCGCAATACCAGCTGCTCAATGCCGGCATGGCCCTGGCCGACTTCAAGTTCATCTACTGGTGGGAATGGGGCCACCGCCAGCTCGGCCGCTTCATCGGCCTGTTCTATCTCGCCGGCTTCTTCGTCGTGGCGCTGCGCCGGCTGCTGCCCTGGCGCCAAGTCGCGGTGCTGTTCGGCATGGGCCTGCTGCTCGGCCTGCAGGGCACGATCGGCTGGATCATGGTCGCCTCGGGCCTCGAGCCCGGCATGGTCGCCGTCGCGCCGGTCAAGCTGACCTTGCATCTGACCTTCGCCGGCCTGTTCTTCGCCAGCGTCATCGCCTTCGCCACCTGGCTGACGCCGCTCCGCCGGCTCGAGGCGCGGCAGGGCGGGGCGGGCGCCCGGTTCCTGCTGCTGATGCTCTTCGTCCAGATCGCGCTCGGCGGGCTCGTCGCCGGCTCCAAGGCGGGATTCACCTTCAATACCTGGCCGCTGATGGACGGGGCGCTGATGCCGCCGCCCTCGACGCTCTTCGCCGGAACGCCCTTCTGGGAGAACTTCGTCGACAATGTCGCGCTGGTGCAGTTCAACCACCGCATCGGCGCCTATCTGCTGCTGGCGCTGGCGCTCTGGCACCTCGCCGGCCTGCGCCGTGTTGCGCCGGGCTCGGGCGGCGCCAAGCGCGCGACCGCGATCACCGGCCTCGTCCTGGCGCAATCGGCGCTCGGCATCGTCACGCTGCTGCTGGTGGTGCCGCTCTGGGCCGGCCTCGCCCATCAGGCGCTCGGCTTCGCCGTGCTCGCCATGGGCGTCGTTCATCTCACCCGCACCGAGCAGGGCCTGCGTCCGGAAAGCGCCTGACGCGCCTTTGGCCGCGCCTCGGTAGCGATTATCCTGCCCTGAGTGCGCGCTGGGGGCGGAAACCAAAATGGCCGGCGCGAGGCCGGCCATACTTCAGGATCTTACGTCGTCTTGGCTCAGGCCAGGGCCTGCTCCAGATCGGCGATGATGTCCTCGACGTCCTCGAGACCGATCGAGAGACGCACAACTTCCGGCCCGGCGCCCGAAGCCGTCTTCTGCGCGTCGCTGAGCTGGCGATGCGTGGTCGAGGCCGGGTGGATCACCAGTGAGCGCGTGTCGCCGATATTGGCGAGATGCGAGAACAGCTGGAGGTTCGAGACCAGCTTGACGCCGGCGTCGTAGCCGCCCTTGAGGCCAAAGGTGAAGACCGCGCCGGCGCCCTTCGGGCAATAGCGCTGGGCCAGCGCATGGTACTTGTTGTTGGGCAGGCCGGCATAGTTCACCCATTCCACCGCCGGGTGCTGGGCGAGATGCGTCGCGACCTTCAGCGTGTTCTCGCAGTGGCGCTGCATGCGCAGCGGCAGGGTCTCTATGCCGGTCAGGATCATGAAGGCGTTGAAGGGCGAGAGCGCCGGGCCCATGTCGCGCAGGCCGAGCACGCGGGTCGCGATCGCGAAGGCGAAATTGCCGAAGGTCTCGCCGAGCACCATGCCGTTGTATTCCGGCCGCGGCTTGGAGAGCATCGGATAGCGCTCGTCGCCGACCCAGTTGAACGAGCCGCCGTCGACGATCAGGCCACCAATCGAGTTGCCATGGCCGCCAAGGAACTTGGTCGCCGAATGCACGACGATGTCGGCGCCATGCTCGAACGGTCGGACGAGATAGGGGCTCGCCATCGTGTTGTCGACGATGAACGGGATGTTGTGCTTCTTGGCGATGGCCGCGATGCCGGCGAGGTCGACGATGACGCCGCCCGGATTGGCGATCGACTCGACGAAAATGGCCTTGGTCTTCGGTGTCACCGCCGCGGCGAAGGCTTCGAGATCGTCTGAATCGGCCCAGATCACGTTCCAGCCGAAGTTCTTGTAGGAATGGTTGAACTGGTTGATCGAGCCGCCATAGAGCTTCTTGGCCGCGACGAACTCGTCGCCGGGCTGCAGCAGCGCGTGGAAGGTCAGGAACTCGGCGGCATGGCCGGAGGCGACGGCGAGCGCCGCGGTGCCGCCTTCGAGCGCCGCGACGCGCTCCTCGAGCACGGCATTGGTCGGGTTGCCGATGCGGCTGTAGATATTGCCGAAGGCCTGCAGGCCGAACAGCGAGGCGGCGTGGTCGACATCGTCGAAGACGAAGCTGCTGGTCTGGTAGATCGGCGTCGCACGCGCGCCGGTCGCCGCGTCGGGGGCTGCGCCAGCATGGATGGCGAGCGTGTTGAAACCCGGAATGCGGTCGGTCATGGCGTGCTCCCTCGAAACTTCTGATCTCGGACGTCTTGTTCGATTTAACGAACGCCTCGCAGGGCGTCAAATCAGCGTCGAGGGCTCAGCTCCGGCCCGAGATGCTCCGGCCGCACGCCCATGCCGACCATGCGCGCCGGCAGGCGCCGCAGCAGTGGGAAGCGTTGCAGCAGCCTGAGCGGCCAGGGTGGAGCGATCGGCTTGTCCGCTGCCAGCAGCGGCGTGATCACCCGGTTCTGGATCGCGATCTGCACGGTCTGCGTGACCTTCGCCGGCCATTCGCGCCGCTTCTGAACCGCGGCGAGGTCGCTGTTGGTAAGCTGGCGATCGCGCAACGGCCTGGCCAGCAGGTTCGCCGTCGCGACCGCATCCTGGATCGCGAGGTTGATGCCGACGCCGCCGATCGGCGACATGGCGTGCGCGGCATCGCCGATGCAGATCAGCCCGGGCCGCCACCAGCGCTCCAGCCGGTCGACGGCGACCGAGAGCAGCTTGATGTCGTCCCAGGAGGCAAGTTCGCCGGTGCGGTCTGCGAGTTCCGACTCGAGCGCGAGCAGCCCGGCCTTGAAGGCATCGAGCCCGGCGGCCTGCAGACGCTCCAGCGACCCCTTCGGGATGATGAAGGCACATTGCCAGTAGTCGCCGCGGTTGAGCCGGATGAAGAAACGCCCGGCTGCGACCTGGCCGATGGCCTGCGCCGGCTCGTCCGGCCGGCGGCTCAGGCGGAACCAGAGCACGTCCATCGGCGCGCCGAGCTCCGTCACCGCGAAGCCCGCCGCGGCGCGCACATCGGAGCGCCGCCCATCCGCCGCAACGACGAGATCGGCAGCGATCTCCATAGGGCCGTCCGGCCCTTCCGCCTTCAAACCGACGACGCGGCCGTTCTCCTCGATCAGCCCGGTCGCCTTCGCTCGCATCAGCAGCCGGAAGCTAGGGTAGGCCCGGCCGTGGTCGGCGAGGAAGTCCAGGAAGTCCCATTGCGGCATGAAGGCGATGAAGGGCGCCCTGACGGGCAGATGGCTGAAATCGGCGACGGTGATGTCCTCCTTGCCGAAGCGGGCGACGAGATCGGTCTCCCGGACATGCGGCAGCTCGAGGAATTCATCGAGCAGGCCGAGCTCGTGCATCACCTCCATGGTCGAGGGATGGATGGTGTCGCCGCGGAAATCGCGCAGGAAATCGGCGTGCTTCTCCAGCACGACGACGTCGACTCCCGCCCGGGCGAGCAGAAAGCCGAGCATCATCCCGGCCGGGCCGCCCCCGGCAATGCAGCAGGTCGTCCTCTCGCGGAGCATGGCCATTGCTCCACCTATTCGGTGAGCTTGATGCCGGTCTTTGCCACCAGCTCGCTCAGCGCCGCGCGGTCGCGGGCCATGAAGGCGCCGGTCTCCTCGGCGCTCCATGCGACCGGTTCGATCACCAGCTCGCGATAGCGGGCGACCAGCGTCGTATCGGCCATCGCCTCGTTGATCGCACCGTTGAGGGTGCGCATCGTCTCGGCCGGTATGCCGGCCGGCGCGACGATCGAGGCCCAGCCGGGATAGACCACGTCGACGCCCTGTTCCCTGAGCGTCGGCAGATCGGGCAGTTGCGGCTGGCGCTCAGCGGTCGTGACGCCGAGCGCCTTGAGCTTCCCGCCCTGGAGATTGCCGAGGCTGGCTGCAAGGCTGTCGATCATCACCTGGACCTGGCCGGAGATGAGATCGGCCGCGGCGAGACCGGCGCCGCGATAGGGCACATGCGCCAGCCGGATTCCCGTCGCCTGCATGATCATCTCGAAGACGAGGTGGTTGGTGCCGCCGATCCCGGCCGAGGCGAAATTGAGCTGTCCCGGCCGCTGCCCGGCATAGTCGATGAACTCGGACAGCGTCCTGACCGGGAGCGTCGGCGAAGCGTTCAGCACCAGCGGGAACAGGCCGAGCATCGCGACCGGCGCGAAATCGTATGCGACGTCATAGGGCAGCTTCTGGCCGAGCGCCGGGGCTGCGGCGAAGCTCGCGGCGGTCGCGATGAGCAGGGTGTGGCCGTCGGCTAGCGCCTTCACCACCACCTGTCCGGCGACGATGCCGTTCGCGCCCGGGCGGTTGTCTATGATCACCGAGCCGCCCAGCTTCCCGGCCAGCGTCTCGCCGAGGCGGCGCGCTGCGATGTCGGTACCACCTGCCGGGGCGAAGGGCACGACGAGCTGTATCGGCCGTTCCGGGAAAGCGGCACGGGCGCCGCCGGCGCCGAGCGCGCTGGCGAGGCCGGCGAGCAGGAGGGTGCGGCGATCGAGAGGGGGCATCGGCCTTCTCCACGGGATGGCTCACAAACATCGTGGTCATCCCGGACAAGCCGCGTCAGCGGCGCCGATCCGGGATCCATTCCGGAGCCTTTCCGAGAGAGGTTCCGGAATGGGTCCCGGGTCTCCCTTCGGTCGCCCGGGACGCCCCGAAGAGTGGAGATCAAGACACTCGTGATCAAGCGGCTCTGTCGAGCCTGTGGTCTTACGTTCCCGGCCGGTTGATCGTCAGCTTCTGGAAGCCCTTGCCGGCGAGCACCGGCTTCTTCGAGGAGAGGATGCGCGAATTGATGCCCTGCCATCCGATCTCGCCCGAGAGCCGGCCGTATTCGATCTTCGGGCAGCGGTTCATGATCACGGTGAGGCCTTTCGCTTCGGCCCGGGCCGCGGCTTCGTCATTGCGCACCGAGAGCTGCATCCAGATCACCTTCGGCAAGGGATCGAGCGTCAGCGCCTCGTCGGTGATCGGGCCGGCGGCTTCCGAGTTGCGGAAGATCTCGACCATGTCGACCGGGCCGGGGATGTCCTTCAGCGAGCCGTAGACCGTCCGGCCCAGCAGCGTCTGGCCGGCGAGGCCGGGATTGACCGGGATCACCTCGTAGCCGCGGTCGAGCAGGTATTTGGTGACGATCCAGCTCGGCCGCGCCTCGTTGGCGGAAGCGCCGACCAGGGCCACGGTCTTGACCTCGCGCAGAATGCGGCGAATGAGCGCATCATCATAGGAATCATGGTTCACGGCACGAAAATCCTAGCAAATCGAGGCGGTTGCGAGCATCGGCGGTTTTTCCGGCCCGGCGGGGCGGCGCCTGGAACACAGCTTCGCCATGGTCGTTTGGTCGATAGGGACTGGAGGGGCAATCCCAGTCTTCCCAGCGAGGAGGGCCTGCCATGTGCGACTATAGTCTGCAGCATGTGATGTCGACCCCGGCCAAGGTCGGCGATGTCCTCAAGACGACCAGCTTCATCGGTTCGAGCACGCGCGGCTTCTGCGCCGCGGGCGATCCGAATGTTGCGGTCTGTGTCCTGCCCGGCACGGAACTGGCCTTCGCGGCCGATATAGAATGCGACCGCCTTGTCGGCTTCCTGCCGCACCGCAAGTTCGCGGCCAGGGTCGCGCGCTTCCGCCAGGTCGATCTCGACAAGCCCTATGTCCACCATGACGCGCTCGAACTGCCCGATGGGCAGATCGTTCTGGTGACCAACCTGTCGGATGGCCAGACGGCCACCGTCCTGCAATTGCCAGCGGATCAGACCTCCGATGCGGAGCCGAGGACGCAGCCGCAGGAGGAGGCGAGGCCCGCATCGGAGATGGCGCTCATCTCCTTCGGCTTCTGACGGGCACATCGCGCTAACCGGGCCGCCGGAGGTTCCGGCGGCCGCCTTTCCGGCAGGCCGGCCGACCGAGGCTGGCCTGCCGCGTCACGACTGGCCCCAGACCGGCGGCCGCTTTTCGATGAAGGCGCCGATGCCTTCCTCCGCATCGCGCGCCAGCATGTTCTCGACCATCACCGCGCTGGCATGGTCATAGGCCGCCTTGAGCCCCATTTCGCGCTGCTCGTAGAAGGTGCGCTTGCCGGTCTTGATCGTGGCGGCGGATTTGGAGGCGATGATCGCCGCAAACGCCCTTGCCCCCGCGAGGGCCTCTCCTGCCGGAACGATGCGGTTCACCAGCCCCATCCGGGCCGCTTCCCGCGCCGGCACCATTTCGCCGAGCAGCAGCATCTCCATTGCGTGCTTGGCCGAAAGGTTGCGCGACAGCGCGACCATCGGCGTCGAGCAGAACAGGCCGATATGGACGCCGGGGGTGCTGAACCTTGCATCCTCGCCGGCTACGGCGAGGTCGCAGCTGGCGACGATCTGGCAACCGGCGGCTGTGGCGGTGCCCTCGACGGCTGCGATGACCGGCTGGGGCAGGGCGGTGATCTGCTGCATCACCCGCGAGCAGCGACCGAGAATGTCGGCGAAATAGGCGCGGCCGCGATCGGGATCGGCGCGCCGCGCGCTCATCTCCTTGAGGTCGTGCCCGGCCGAGAAGACCGGGCCGGCCGCCGCCAGCACCACCGCCCGCACGCTGCGGTCGGCTGCGATAGCGGCGAAGTTCTCGGCGAGCGCGGCCAGCATCGCCTCGCTCAGCGGGTTGCGGGCCTGCGGCCGGTTCAGCGTCAGCGTGGCGATGCCGTCGGCATCCTGCCGGAGCAGCACCGGCGCGGCATCGGGCCGGATATGGGCGTTCATGGCATGGGCCTTTCGAAGTTCCACCTATTGTCGGAGTGCCGCGGCCATGCTGCAAGGGGAGTAGCGTCCTGCCAGCCTTCGGTTTTTCGCACGATGACGACACGTATGAGCGCCTCGGAGATCGAGGCCTACCTCGACCGGATCTTCCCGCAGCTCCACTATGGCGGGCGGACCTATTTCGTCGAGGAGGTCGGGCCGCTCAGCGCCCGCATGCGCTGCGACTATCATGAGCGGCACCTGAGGCCAGGAGGCACGATCTCCGGCCCGACCATGATGGCGCTCGCCGATCTCGCGCTCTATGTCGCGATCCTCGGGCAGATCGGCCCGGTTGCGCTCGCCGTGACCACCAGCCTGAACTATAATTTCCTGCGCAAGCCCGGTCAGGCGGCTCTGATCGCGCAGGCGAGGCTGCTCAAGCTCGGCAAGCGGCTCGCCATCGGCGAGGTCTCGCTCTACTCGCAGGGCGAGAGCGAGATCGTCTGCCACGCCACGGGGACCTATTCGATTCCGGCCGAGCGCTGACTGACGTCAATCTGGGCGGAGCGCAGCGGAGACCCGAGAATCTCCTGGCCGGATTTTCCTGGTTGCAGGGGTGGCCTGGCAAAGCCCGACCACGACATTGAAACAATAAGTGCGGTATCTAAATACCGTTTCTGGCACTGCGCTGAAAACAATGCGTTTTTTGGCAATGATCGGCGTTATCGTCGCTTGACATCGTAAGGCCTGCCACCTATCCACCGCCACACACCGCCGCCGGCCTTCCGGCGGCTTGTCCTTTTTTCAAGCAGCCGAAGGGTGCCGCGATGAAGACCATCTCGCTCAAGCCCGCCGATGTCGAAAAGAAGTGGGTTGTGATCGACGCCTCCGGGCTCGTCGTCGGCCGTCTCGCCTCCGTTGTGGCGATGCGTCTGCGCGGCAAGCACAAGGCCGCCTACACCCCGCATGTCGACTGCGGCGACAACATCATCGTCATCAATGCCGAGAAGGTGGTCCTAACCGGGCGCAAGCGCGAGCAGAAGAACTACTATCACCACACCGGTTATCCGGGCGGCATCAAGGAGCGCTCCGCGCGCTTCATCCTCGAGGGTCGCTTCCCGGAGCGCATCGTCGAGAAGGCCGTCGAGCGCATGCTGCCGCGTGGCCCGCTGTTCCGCCAGATCCTCGGGAACCTGCGTGTCTACAAGGGTTCGGAGCATCCGCACGCCGCCCAGTCGCCTGAGGCTCTCGATGTCTCGGCGCTCAACCGCAAGAATGCGAGGGTTTGACGATGGCCGAAGTCCTGCAGTCGCTCGATCAGCTCGGCCAGGTCGCCAAGGGCACCCAGCCCGACGCCCCCGTGCACGTCAAGAAGGTCGATGCCCACGGCCGCGCCTATGCCACCGGCAAGCGCAAGAACGCCATTGCCCGCGTCTGGATCAAGCCCGGCTCCGGCAAGATCACGGTCAACACCCGTGATCAGGAAGTCTATTTCGCCCGCCCGGTGCTGCGCCTTATCCTGCAGCAGCCGCTGATGCTGGTCGATCGCATGACCCAGTACGACGTCATCGTCACGGTCAAGGGCGGCGGCCTCTCCGGCCAGGCCGGCGCGGTTCGCCACGGCATCTCCAAGGCTCTGACCTTCTACGAGCCCGAGCTGCGCGGCCCGCTCAAGAAGGAAGGCTTCTTGACCCGCGACGCGCGCGTCGTCGAGCGCAAGAAGTTCGGTAAGGCCAAGGCCCGCCGCAGCTTCCAGTTCTCGAAGCGCTGATATCTTGGCACTCGCCGGCTTCCTGTCGGCCATGCATCAGGGCGGCTCGCAAGAGCCGCCCTTTTTCATTTTGATGGCTTGCCACTCACGATGACGCGCGGCCTCTGAACAAGCGACCGCGCCAAGGAGCCCCCATGTCCCGTCCCGTCCTTCTCGTCACTGGCGGCAGCCGCGGCATCGGCGCCGCAATCTGCCGCTTCGCCGCCGAACGCGGCTATGACGTTGCCGTCAACTATCAGGGCAATGCGGCGGCTGCGGCGGAGGTCGTCGCCGCTTGCGAGCGGGCAGGGGCAAAGGCCATCGCGCTGCAGGGCGACATGGCGAAAGAGACCGATATCGTCCGCGTCTTCGCCGAGGCGAAGGCTGCGCTCGGGCCGCTGACCGCCGTCGTCAACAATGCCGCGATCACCGGCAAGTCGAGCCCACTCGTCGCGGCTGAGGCGGAGATCATCCGCGCCTGCATCGATCTCAACGTCACCGGTGCTATCCTGGTCGCCCGCGAGGCCGCCCGCGCCCTGCTCGCGAACGAGGGCGCTAAGAACCGCGCGATCGTCAACATCTCCTCGATCGCCGCCGGTCTCGGCTCACCCGACGAATATGTCTGGTACGCGGCCTCGAAGGCAGCGGTCGATTCCCTCACCGTCGGGCTCGCCAAGGAGCTCGCGCCGCAGGGCATCCGCGTCAATGCGGTCGCGCCGGGCATGACCGAGACCGATATCCACGCCGTCTCCACCGGCGATCCCGGTCGCGTCGCCCGCATCGCGCCGACGATCCCGCTGAAGCGCGTCGCGCAGCCCGAGGAAATCGCCGAGGCCGTGCTCTTCGCGCTTTCGGAGGCGGCTTCCTACATGGTCGGCTCGATCATCCGGGTCGGCGGCGGGCGCTAGCCCGGATGTGAGGGCCGTTTAGGCCACGCGCCAAGCCGTTCATGGCTGGAACCGGACGGCCGGCGTGCTAAAGCGGCTGCTCGTTCCCCTGGCCGAAGGCAGCCCATGCGCGTCCTGCTCGTCCTGATCGCTTTCGGCATGGTCGCCGCGCCGGCGCTGCTCGCTCTGGCACGCACCGACCTGCCGCGTGGGCGGCGGATATTCAATGCGCTGGTGATCTTCCTGGCGCCGGCCTTCGCGCTCGGGCTGATCCATGGCGTGCCCGAGCTCGACGGCCGGGCACTGCAATACCCGATCGCCTGGACGACCCTTCGCCTCGTTCTCACCGGGCTCGCCCTGATCCTGCCCTGGTGCCTTCATGTCTGGCTGAGCGGCCGCCGCTGAGCCTCCTTCAGGAACCGACCATGACCGAACCCGCCGAAACCCCGACGATCGACCACGCCTTCACCGGCGGCCGCAAGGGACCGGCCCATGACCCGACCTATGCCGGTGCGCTCTCCTTCATGCGCCGGCGCTACAGCAAGGACGTTGCCGGCTGCGACCTCGCGATCTGGGGCGTTCCCTTCGACCTCGCCGTCTCGAACCGGCCGGGCACCCGCTTCGGGCCGCAGGCGATGCGCCGCGTCAGTTCGATCTTCGACGGCGATGCGCAGTACCCCTCGCGCATCGACCCGTTCGAGATCCTGGCGGCTGTCGACTATGGCGACTGCCTCCTGCCGCGCAGCGACCTTCAGGGCTGCGCAAGGGCGATCGAGAACGAGTCCGCTGCGATCATCGCGACCGGCGCCCATCTGGTCACGCTCGGCGGCGACCACTTCATCACCCTGCCGCTGCTGCGCGCCCATGTCGCCCGGCACGGCAAGCTCGCTCTGGTCCAGTTCGACGCGCATCAGGACACCTGGGATGACGGCGTCGGCGCGATCAGCCACGGCACCTTCGTGCTCGAGGCGGTGCGCGAGGACCTGATCGACGTCGAGCGCTCGATCCAGATCGGTATCCGCACCGTCGCGCCGCGCGATTGCGGCATCGAGGTGCTCGATGGCTATCAGGCCCATGCGCTGGGCGTTGAAGGCGTCGCGGCCCGGATCAAGGCGCGGGTCGGGCAGGGGCCGGCCTATCTCACCTTCGACATCGATGCGGTCGACCCGGCCTTCGCGCCCGGCACCGGCACGCCCGTCGCTGGCGGCCTCTCCTCGGCGCAGGCGTTGCAGATGGTCTGGGCGATCCGGGATCTCGACTTCCGCGGCATGGACATCGTCGAGGTCTCGCCGCCCTACGACCATGCCGATGCGACCGCAATCGCCGGGGCAGCGGTGGCGCAGCACTACATCCAGGCGCTGGCGCTGAGGAAGGCGGCGCGCTGAATCGGGTTCTGAAGCTCCGGAATCATCATGGCAACGACGCTGCGCAGGAGACTCCGATCATTGCGGAATCCCCGGCTGCCATGCTTGCCTTCGCTGCATGCATGGTGGCCGGCAGCGGGGCGCGCAGGCCTGCGCATTGACAGCGGGCCGGGCAGCGAACATATACCGACGCATGGTCAAGAACCCGATCCGACGTCGCACTGTCACGGCCGCCCCGGCGCGCCCGCGATGACGCTCGGCTAGAAGCCCGAACGCCCGCGACCGCGCCGGAGAGCGCGGTTTTTTTATGCCCGAAGCCGGCCAAGGAGTTTCGGCCGGCGCCCACCAGACACCTTGCGAGGGTCCGATGAGCCAGAACCTGAAATCCATCTTCATCGACGGCGAGGCCGGCACCACCGGGCTCGGCATCCGCGATCGCCTGGCCGCGGTGCCGGAGGTGGTGGTCAAGAGCATCGCCCCGGAGAAGCGCAAGGACCCGGGCGCCCGCAAGGAGATGATGGCCGGCGTCGACCTCGTCGTGCTCTGCCTGCCAGACGATGCCGCGAAGGAATCGGTCGCTCTCGCAGACGAGCTCGGCGCCCAGGCCCCGAAGATCGTCGATGCCTCGACCGCGCATCGCGTCGCGCCGGACTGGACCTACGGCTTCGCCGAGCTGGAGCCCGGCTTCGCGCAGAAGGTCGCCAACGCCAACCGCGTCTCCAATCCCGGCTGCTATCCGACCGGCGGCATCGCGCTCCTGCGCCCGCTCGTCGATGCCGGCCTGCTGCCTTCCGACCATCCGATCACGGTCAATGCCGTTTCCGGCTACTCCGGGGGCGGCAAGGCGATGATCGAGGCCTATGAGGCCGGCACCGCCCCGGATTTCGAGCTCTACGGCCTCGGCCTGAAGCACAAGCACCTGCCGGAGCTGCAGCTCTATTCGCGGCTGGAGCGGCGGCCGATCTTCGTGCCCTCGGTCGGCAATTTCCGGCAGGGCATGCTGGTCAGCGTGCCGCTGCATCTGGAGACGCTGCCGGGAAAGCCGAAGCCGGCCGACCTGCATGAGGCTCTGGCGGCACGCTATGCCGGCTCGAGCTTCGTCTCCGTGCTGCCTGCGACCGGCGACGGCAAGCTTGAGCCGGAGGCGCTGAACGACACCAACAAGCTCGAGCTGCGCGTCTTCGGTAATGAGGATCTGGGACAGGCCGTGCTCGTCGCGCGGCTCGACAATCTCGGCAAGGGAGCGTCCGGCGCCGCCGTTCAGAACATCCGCCTGATGCTCGGCCTGCCCGAGGCCTGATCTCTCCGCCAGGCAATGCCATGAGGCCCGGCAGGTAGCCGGGCCTTTTTCATTTGTGTGCGCGCCACTTCAAATGTGCAGCGGAAGTTCGCCCGCGAACTTTTTTTACGCGATTCCCCCCAAATGGGGGATGAGCAGGGTCTTGCCGATGCGTCATAGCTCGTCTCGTACGGGCGATTCCGTTGGCGAGGCAGGGCCGGTGACTACCTGGGGCGATATAGGAGCGAATCTGCATGTTGGCAGGTTCATGAGCGGATTGGCGTTGGCCGGAGCGGCATGCCTGCTTGCATCTGGCGCGGCCGCCTTCGATCTGCGCAGCACGGGTGTTGTGCTGATCCATGGCAAGGCTGGAGGGCAGGGGCCCTTGCAGCCCTTGGCGCAGGCGCTCAAGGCGCGCGGCGCGACCGTTCTGATGCCGCGCATGTCCTGGACCGGAGGCTATCGCACCTACGACCAGACGCTGGGCGAGGTGCAGGCCGCGGTCTCACGCCTCAAGGCGAACGGCGCCAGACATATCGTGCTCGCCGGTCACAGCCTCGGCGCCAATATCTCGATGGGATATGCCGCGCGTGTCGGCGGCGTCGATGCGGTGGTGGCGCTCGCCCCGGGGCACCGGCCGGATTTCATCGCCAGCCAGACCGGCGGCAGCATCTCCGAGGCCAAGGCGATGGCGGCAGCCGGGCAGGGCGGCCAGAAGGCCCGTTTCCTCGATTTCAACCAGGGCAAGGTCTTCCCGGTCACGACGACCGCTGATGCCTATCTCAGTTTCTTCGACCCCTCGGGCCCCGCCGCGCAGGCTGCGCAGGCGAGTGGCGTGCGCAGCGCGACGCTCTGGGTGGTCGGGACCGGCGACCGCCCGGCGATGAACGACCGCGCCGCCTATTCGGGCACGCGCATCGTCGTCGAGGCCGGGCACCAGGACACGCCGCGTGCCGCGGTGGCCCAGGTCGTCGATTGGTTGGAGCGGCAATAGCGCCGCGAACGGAACTGTCGCCGCCGCGCCAGGCGCGGTCGGGACGAGCGCCGCCCGGGCTGGGTCGAACAGCCCTGGCGGCGCTTTTTTATCAGCCTGCGTAGGCCTTGAACTTCTGCTTCTGCGTGCCGAGGCCTTCGATGCCGAGGGTGACGGTCTCGCCACCCTTCAGGAAGCGCGGCGGCTTGAAGCCGAGGCCGACGCCCGGAGGGGTACCGGTGGTGATGACGTCACCGGCATCGAGCCGCATGAACTGGCTGATGTAGTGGACGAGGTAGGCGGCGCCGAAGATCATCGTCTTCGACGAGCCGTTCTGGACGCGCTCGCCATCGACTTCGAGCCACATGGCGAGGTTCTGCACGTCGGCGATCTCGTCCGGCGTCACCAGCCAGGGGCCGAGCGGGCCGAAGGTCGGGCAGCCCTTGCCCTTGGCCCACTGGCCGCCGCGCTCGATCTGGAAGGCGCGCTCGGAGACGTCGTTGCAGACGCAGAAGCCGGCGATCGCCGCCATCGCGTCCTTCTCCTCGATATAGGAGCCGCCATTGCCGATGACGATCGCGAGCTCGACTTCCCAGTCGGTCTTCTCGGAGCCCTTCGGGATAATGACGTCGTCGTTCGGGCCGACGATGCAGTTCGGCGCCTTGTTGAACAGGATCGGCTCTTTCGGGATCGGCGAGCCGGTCTCTTCCGCATGGTCGGCGAAGTTCAGGCCGACGGCGATGAAGTTGCGGACGTCGCCGACGCAGGCGCCGATGCGCGGATCACCGGAGACGAGCGGCAGCGATTCGGGGGAGAGGGCCTTCAGCTTCGCAAGCGAAGCCGAGGTCAGCGCCGCGCCGGCGATGTCGGGAACATGCGCGGAGAGATCGCGCAGCTTGCCGGCGGAGTCGATCAGACCAGGCTTCTCTTGACCGAACGCGCCATAACGAACCAATTTCACTGCGT
Organism: Allobosea rubneri; assembly: GCF_032464875.1. NCBI lineage: Bacteria > Pseudomonadati > Pseudomonadota > Alphaproteobacteria > Hyphomicrobiales > Alloboseaceae > Allobosea > Allobosea rubneri. Next base: position 49,165 of record NZ_JAWDID010000010.1, on the reverse strand, counting down.
TTCCCCCAATTCAAACGTTTCAAAAGGACGGCCGGCATCGGCCGAGGGCCGTGCCGATCCTGTGCGGATGGCGTCTCCTGCGCAAGCCCGTGTGTGCGCATGGCATGCCTGCTTCGCCGGGAGCCTGGGGCTGTGACGCTTTTGCAACGCTGTTCAGCAAAGAACAGTTGGCATCGGAGGTGACCGAACGTCCTATGTTGCGATGCACAATGAGAAATCGGCGATAGTTCTCATGTAAACGATCTTTTCCGGCGCGCCGTTAAGGCTCGCCCGCGAAAAAAGGCGATAAATCTCTCGATTCCGACGTTAACCTTGCGGAAGCCTTGCCAAGCATGGCCAAAAATGGGCGATCGCGGCGGGATTGCGGCAAAGATGACCTGTCGGCATTGTGCTGGAAGATTCCGTCCGGCCCTAGCCGAGATGGGCGCCAACGAGAACCTCACCCTGGGGAAAGACGCCGCGATGACGAGCTTCCGGAAACTCACTGCCGCCGCCACGGTCTCGCTCGCGGCCTTGCTGACGGCCGGCGCCGCCTCCGCCAGCTCCTTCGCGATCCGCAGCGGGCAGGGCGCCGAAGGTCTCGGCATGGCCTATGCGGGTGCCGCCGCCGGCGGCATCGGCATGGCCTCGATGGCCTGGAACCCGGCAACGATCACCATGTTTCCCGGTCGCCACAGCAACTGGAATTTCACCTATCTCTATGCCAGCGGCGACTATCAGCCGACCTCGCCGACCACGGTCATGACGCCGCGCGGCCCCGTGCCGATCCAGGCGGCTGGAGGTAGCCCGCTCGGAACCGGCAATATCGGCGGCGACGGCGGCTTCATCCCCGCTTCCTATTCCGCTTGGCAGCTCACCGACCGGCTCTGGATCGGTATGACCACCGGCGCGCCCTTCGGGCTGCGCTCGAAGCCCGACAACCAGGTCAACGCGGCGCAGGCCTTCGGCCGTTCGGCGAAGGTGCAGACCGTCAACGTCGCGCCGACGATCGGCTACAAGGTCAATGACTGGCTCTCCATCGGTGCTGCCATGCAGATCCAGTGGTTCAACGCCAGCCTGAAGCAGGCGAACGGCATCGCCGCGAATGCCGCGCCGATCATAATCGAAGGCGACACGATCGACTTCGGCTATCGCCTTGGTGTCACGCTGACGCCGTTCGACGGCACCACGATCGGTCTGGGCTATCGCTCCTCGGTTCGGCAGACCCTGGACGGCACCATGCGTGTCTCGACAGGGCCGACGCCGACGGCCGCCTTCCCGGTCAAGGCCAACCTGAACCTGCCCGATTCCGTGGTCTTCGGTGTCTCGCAGGTCATCAACGACCAGTGGCAGGCCCATCTCGGTGTGGAGTGGACCAATTGGAGCCGCTTCCGCAACATTCCGGTGGTCAGCCAGCTCAACGGAGCGCCGGTCACGAGCCTGAATTTCCAGTATGACGACAGCTGGTTTTTCTCGGCCGGCGCCGAGTATAAGTACAATCGCGACCTGACGCTGCGCGCCGGTATCGCCTACGAGCTCTCGGCGGTGAACGATTACAATCGCCAGATCTTCATTTCGGATAACGATCGTCTGTGGCTCAGCGCCGGTGCGAGCTACCAGCTCACCGAGAAGCTGAAAATCGACGTCGGCTACACCTATATCCACGTCAACAACGCCAAGGTGAACTACACCGGCAATCATCCGCAGCAGGTCGTGAACCCGGCCTTGCGGGCGATTTCCTACACCGCCGAGGCCGAGCCTTTCGTTCACATCGTCTCGGCCGGACTCACCTATCGCTGGGACAACCCGGTGGAGACGGTCCCGGTTCGCCCGGTCGTCCGCAAGTACTGATCTTCGCCTAGGCGAGACGCGAAAGCCGGCCTTCGGGCCGGCTTTTTTCGTTACGCGTGAGTGCTTGGAAAAGCCCGCGGAGGCCGCCTACACGGTGGCCTCCGCGGGACGCGTTCAGGCAGGCGGTGCGATGGTCGGGCAGGCCTTGGCGGGGGCTGCGCTCAGGCCTTCACCTTCACATAGCTGCCCGGTGCGTCCTCCAGCGGCTTGAGCTTGCCGTCGCCGGGGATGCGCGCCTTCACCTGCTTCGGCGCCTGTTCCTGAAGCCAGGCGACCCAGTGCGGCCACCATGAGCCGGGATGCTCCTCGGCGCGCTTCACCCAGTTCTCGAAGGCGCCTTCCGGCTTCGCCCCGGTCCAGTACTGGTATTTTACCTTGCTCGGCGGGTTGACCACGCCGGCGATGTGCCCGGAGCCGGCCATGACGTAGGAGACCGGCCCGCCAAAGGACTGCGAGCCGATGAAGACCGAATTCGCCGGCGCGATATGGTCCTCGCGCGTCGCCAGATTGTAGATGGGAATGGTGACCTTGCCGAGATCGAGCAGCTTGCCGCCGATGCGCATCTCGCCCTTGGTCAGCTTGTTGTCGAGATAGCAGTTGCGCAGATAGAAGGAGTGGTTCGCCGCCGGCATCCGCGTCGAATCCGAGTTCCAGTAGAGCAGGTCGAACGCGGTCGGGGCCTTGCCCTTCAGGTAGTTGTTGACCGCATAGGACCAGATCAGGTCGTTCGGCCGCAGCATGTTGAAGGCGCCTGCCATGCGCGCCCCGTCGAGATAGCCGCGCTCGGCCATCTGCTCCTCGAGGGTGCGGATCTGCTGCTCGTCGACGAAGACCGAGAGCTCGCCGGCCTTGGAGAAGTCGACCTGGGTGGTGAAGAAGGTGGCGCTGGCGATGCGCTTGTCCTGCGTCGCCGCCATATAGGCGAGGGTGACGCCGAGCAGGGTGCCGCCGACGCAATAGCCGATCGCCGAGACCTGCTTCTCGCCCGTCGCCTGCTCGATCGCTTCGAGTGCCGCGAAGATGCCCTCGCGCATGTAGCTCTCGAAGTCCTTGAGGGCGTGGCGATGGTCGGGGTTGACCCAGGAGATGCAGAAGACCGTCAGCCCCTGTGCGACACACCAGCGGATGAAGCTCTTCTCGGGGTTGAGGTCGAGGATGTAGAACTTGTTGATCCAGGGCGGCACGATCAGCAGCGGCCGCTTCAGCACCTTCTCGGTCGAAGGCGCGTACTGGATCAGCTCGATGATGTCGTTGCGATAGATGACCTTGCCGGGGGTCGTCGCGATGTTCACGCCGATCTCGAAGGCGCGGTTGTCGGACTGGCGGATCTTCAGCTCGCCGCCGCCGGCCTCGATATCTTCCGCCAGCATCTTCATGCCGCGCACAAGGTTCTCGCCGTTCTGCGCCAGCGTCTCGCGGAGCAGTTCGGGGTTGGTCGCGACGAAATTGGAGGGGGAGAGGGCTCCGGCGATCTGCTTGACGTAGAAGCGGGCCCTGTCGCGCGTATGGGGGTCGAGGTCTTCCGCCTGCTCGACCATGCTCTCCGCCCAGCGGGAAGACAGCAGATAGGCCTGCTTGACGAAATCGAAGACCGGATGGCTCTCCCATTCGGGATCGGCGAAGCGGGCGTCGCGCTTTTCCGGCTCGATCACCGGTTCGGCCGGCTCGCCGCCGAGGCGCTTCAGCGTCGCGCTCCACAGGCTCAGGAAGTCGGTGGTGAGCGAGGCCTGCGCCTCGATGATCTTCTGGGGATCGCTGACCCAGCGCTCGGCCACCCGGCCCAGCACCTTGACCATCTCGCTCGCCTCGTCGGCGGCGCCGGTCTTGGCTTCACCGCGCTCGATCGGCTTCAGATAGGCGGCGGTCACCTTGCCGGCCTGTTCGACCAGCCTGCCCATGTTCTGCGCCATCGCGTCGAAATCCGGCAGCGCAGGCGCATCGAAGACCGGCGGCTCCGCCGGGCCTTGTGCGCCCTTGGCCTTGCTGCCGGCAGGTGGGCTCATGGTATTGCTCCCTAGCTATTGCTTGCCAGCGGGAGTTGAACTCCCCATTTCGGACCTATTAAGGACCTAACCGATAAGAGAGACAAAGGAAAATCGTGAAAGCCCCGGCAATGCCTCAAGCCCTGATCCGGACCTCGCCGAAGGTCGTTTGCGCAGCGGCGCTGCTCGGCATGCTGCTGGGTGGCTGCGAGGCCGCACGCGGCGTCGCGGAGTTCACAGACATGGCCACCAAGCCGGCCGAGCCGAAGCCCTTCGTCCTCGAGACGAGGCCGCAGAATCCGAACTATGTCCCCGTCGGATCCACCATAAAGCGCGATGCGAAGCGCAAGACCGTCGACGAATTCAAGAAGCTCGAGGCCGAGCTCGAGGCGAAGCGGATCTCGAACGAGGCTGCCGGCACGCAGGCTCAGAGCCTCGGCAAGACGCCGCCGCCGGCTCCTGCGCAGGCCCAGCCGACCAACTGACCTGATTTGGGGACGGTCCCTCTGGGCAGACAGCCGGGGCGGCGCGGACGGGTCAGGCGAGGGCAGGGTTGCCGCCTCTTGCCGTCAGGGCTCGTCGCTCCAGGTCAGGGCCTTGTAGTTGAAACCCTCCTCAAGGGTCGGCTTGACGATCTGGAAATAGGGCGAGATGTCGAAATCGGCCGGTGCATAGAGGCTGAAGTGCCGGATGTGCAGCAGTTCCCGGTGGCGCCAGTCATTGGCGCCGCGCTCCGCTGCCGGGCGCAGCTCGATGCGCGGCAGGATCGGATACCCGACGCGCTCGAACGCCTGCGCGATCAGGGTCGAGCAGATCGCCCGGGTCGGCTCTCCCGATCCGAGTGCGATCATATGCCGCCGCCAGTGCGAAGGCACGGGTAGTGTCGGCAGCAGATAGCGCGCGAGATCGACGATGTTGCGCGTGTCGTAGCGGATGCCGATTCGCGAGATCATGAAGTCGACCAGCTTGCTGCGGTCGGCGTCGGTCAGGCCGATGGGCCGGCAGATGCGCGTGTGAAAGTGGTCGAGGCGGGACAGCGGAAAGGACCGGCAGCCCGCGTCCAGAACGACCTCGATGAGCGTATGCGGTTCGGGACCGTCCGCCGCCCCCGGAATGGGCCCGACATAGAGCGCTGCATGCGACCAGGTCGAATGCGTCAGATATTTGATCGCGGTCGAAACCCTGTTGGAGCCCGCCACCAGCACGACATCGCCGGGTCGCAGCGTGCGGCGCAGCTCGTCGGGATCGGATGGAACGAAGGGCTCTCGGCCGGGTCTCTCGCGCAGGAGAAACCCGGAGAGCCGGTATCCGCACCAGTCCAGGATCCGGTCGGATAATCTCATGCCGGTCGTTCCTCGCATGGCTATCCCCGGCAGGGTGTCGCCGAACTGCGCCTGAACGATGCCAGATCTGTGACTGTGCAGTCTGCGAGCCTTCCCCACCATCCGGATTGGTAGGCGCCTGCAGATATCGGGACGTTGGCCAAGGGGTTAATCTTCGGTCAGGCGCCGGCCGCAGCCGACAGGCTTTGCGGCAACGATATTGCCCGCGTCGCTACCGTGGCTTCGGCGAGGCGGATGCAAGCCCGCGGCCTGCGTTCCTGTTCGATGAATCTTGCGTTTTTGGGCCTGTCATGACGGAAGCTGCGATGCTAGAGCATCCCGACGCAAGGAATGTGATTTGCCGCATTTCTGGCGCCTCAATGCCGGCTCGGCCAGGGACCGATTAGTAAGATGACCGACTTTCACCGCATCAAGCGTTTGCCGCCTTACGTTTTCGAGCAGGTCAACAAGATCAAGGCAGCCGAACGCGCCAAGGGCGTCGACATCATCGATCTCGGCATGGGCAATCCCGACCTGCCGGCTCCCAAGCACGTCATCGAGAAGCTGGTGGAGACCGCCGGCAAGGCGCGGACCGACCGTTACTCCGCCTCCAAGGGCATTGCCGGCCTGCGCCGCGCCCAGGCGAACTATTACGAGCGCCGCTTCGGGGTGAAGCTCAATCCCGACACCCAGGTGGTCGCGACGCTTGGCTCGAAGGAAGGCTTCGCCAACATGGCGCAGGCGATCACCGGGCCGGGCGATGTCGTGCTCGTGCCCAATCCGAGCTACCCGATCCATGCCTTCGGCTTCCTGATGGCCGGCGGCGTCATCCGCTCGGTTCCGGCCGAGCCGACGCCCGCCTTCTTCCCGGCGCTCGAGCGGGCAATGGCGCATTCGGTGCCGAAGCCGATCGCGCTCGTCACCTGCTACCCGGCGAACCCGACCGCCTATACCGCCTCGCTCGATTTCTATCGCGACCTCGTCGCCTTCGCGAAGAAGCATGAGCTGATCCTGCTCTCAGATCTCGCCTATGCCGAGGTCTATTTCGACGAGAAGAACCCGCCGCCCTCGATGCTGCAGGTCCAGGGCGCGATGGACGTCACCGTCGAGTTCACCTCGATGTCGAAGACCTTCTCCATGGCCGGCTGGCGTATGGGCTTCGCCGTCGGCAACGAGCGCCTGCTCGCCGCCCTCGCGCGCGTGAAGTCCTATCTCGACTATGGCGCCTACACGCCGATCCAGGTCGCGGCCGCGGCGGCGCTCAACGGCCCCGACGACTGCATCCGTGAGATGCGCGAGACCTATCGCAAGCGCCGCGACGCGCTGGTCGAGAGCTTCACCAAGGCGGGCTGGGACTTCCCGGCGCCGCAGGCCTCGATGTTCGCCTGGGTGCCGATTCCGGAGAAGTTCCGCCATCTCGGCTCGCTCGAATTCTCGAAGCTGCTGATCGAGAAGGCCGAGGTCGCGGTCGCCCCGGGCATCGGCTTTGGCGAGCATGGCGACGATTTCGTCCGCATCGCCATTGTCGAGAACGAGCAGCGCATCCGCCAGGCTGCGCGCAATATCGGGCGCTTCCTCAAGACGGCCGACCAGACACTGCACAACGTGATCCAGATTCCGAAGGCTGGCTGAGGGCAGGGCGCTTCTGGCCTTCGAGGCAACGGAGCGGCGCCCTGCGCCGCTCCGGGATCTGTCTGGCACGGCCAAACCGGTGCGACCTAACCGCGCCCGGAAGGTGACGGGGCTGGACCGCTCCCCTAAAACATGTGAACCGGGGGCTGCCGGAGTGGCCGGCTGAGGAGAGGCGGGCGGATATGGTCTCGAAAGGCCGCGTGATCGGAGTCATCTTCGGTCTCTTCGCCCTGGTCTGCCTGTTTGCGACCTATGATTTCTCGCGCGGACGCGCGACCGAATCGGCTTCGCCGCTGGTGGGCGAGTTGTTGAGCGCGACCAAGGCACGCGAATGCGGCCGCGACGCCACCGAGATCGTTGCGCGCTATCTGCCGATCGGGATCGGGCAGGCCGAAGCCGAAAAGATTCTGGCGGAGACGGTGATCAATCCGCCGAAGCCCTGGTTCTGGAAGCCTGTCAACGAGAACTCGATCGTCTCGAACGGTGACAGTCTCGAGGCGCTGCGCACCATCAAGATCACGGCCTTCGGCAATCAGGTGCTGCGCGTCTTCCTGGGCTTCGAAGAGGGCAAGCTCAAGCGGCTCGCGGCCGAGGTGATCTGCCGCTTCGACTGAGTTCGCATGCGGTTGCGCCGTTGACTCGGGGCACGCCCCATGCGACCCCGCGCGGCATGACCATGCACGCTCCGCCCCCTGACTCCCGGCCCCTTCGCGTCGGTATCGCCGGCCTCGGCACCGTCGGTGCGGCGGTCGCCACCATCCTGAAGCGTCAGGAGAACGCGCTCGCCGCCCGCTGCGGCCGGCCGGTGCGGGTTACCGCCGTTTCGGCACGGGACCGCAACCGCGATCGCGGTATCGATATCTCCGGCATGAGCTGGTTCGACGATCCGGTCGCGCTGGCAGCTTCCCCCGAGATCGATTGCCTGATCGAATTGATCGGCGGTTCTGACGGGCCGGCGAAGCAGGCGGTCGAGGCGGCGCTTTCCGCCGGCAAGCATGTTGTCACCGCCAACAAGGCGCTGCTCGCCGCCCATGGCGTCGCGCTCGCCGAACTCGCCGAGAGCAAGGGCGCGGCGCTCGCCTTCGAAGCCTCCTCGGCCGGCGGCATCCCGGTGGTGAAGACGCTGCGCGAGGCGCTTTCGGGCAACAATGTCAGCCGGCTCTACGGCATCCTCAACGGCACCTGCAATTACATCCTCTCGCGGATGGAGCTGGAAGGTCTGACCTTCGAGGCCTGCCTGAAGGACGCCCAGCGACTCGGCTATGCCGAGGCAGACCCGACCTTCGACGTCGAGGGCTTCGACACCGCACACAAGCTCGCCATCCTGACCAGTCTCGCCTTCGGTACGAAGATCGACGCCGAAGCGATTCATGTCGAAGGCATTTCCTCGATCACGCCGCTCGATCTGAAGATGGCCGACGAGCTGGGCTACCGGATCAAGCTGCTCGGTGTCGCCGAGCGCACCAAGACCGGCATCGAGCAGCGCGTGCACCCGACCATGGTGCCGAAGTCGTCTGCGATCGCCCAGGTCATGGGCGTGACCAACGCCGTCACCATCGATGCCGATGCGGTCCGCGAGATCACCCTGGTCGGCCCCGGCGCCGGTGGCGGCCCGACCGCTTCGGCCGTGATCGCCGATATCGCCGACATCGCCCGCGGCACCGCCGGCCTGCCCTTCGGCATGCCGGTCGCCCGGCTCGAGCAGCCGACGCGGGCGCCGATGCAGCGTCATGAGGGTGGCTACTATATCCGGCTCGCCGTCGCCGACCGGCCCGGCGCCGCCGCAGCCATCGCGACCCGCATGGCGGAGGCGAACATCTCGCTGGAGAGCATCGTCCAACGCCGTTCGGAAGCCGCGGCGGCGCGTGATCCGGGTGGGCGTTCCGGTGCTCCGGTCCCGGTCGTCCTGATCACCTATGCGACCAGCGAGCAGGCGATCCGCGGCGCGCTGGAGAAGGTTGGCGCCGACGGGCATATTTCGGAAGCGCCGCAGGTCATCCGCATCGAACGCGAATAGGGTCGTGGCCGGCCGGCGGCGGGGCGCCCCGCTGCCGATCGCCCGGTTGCCGCCTGCCGAAACAGAGGAAAGCCCATGTCCGTCGATCTTCGCATCTCGCCCGACCAGATCATCGAGCGCTATCTCTCGATGGAACTCGTGCGCGTCACCGAGCGCGCCGCCGTCGCCGCCGCCCGCCTGCGCGGCCATGGCGACGAGAAGGCCGCCGACCAGGCCGCCGTCGACGCGATGCGTCGCGAGCTAAACCGCCTGCCGATCGACGGCGAGATCGTCATCGGCGAGGGCGAGCGCGACGAGGCGCCGATGCTCTTTATCGGCGAGAAGGTCGGCAACAAGCAGGGCCCGAAGGTCCATATCGCCGTCGATCCGCTGGAAGGCACGACGCTTTGTGCCAAAGACATGCCCGGCTCGATCGCGGTGATGGCGATGGCCGGCGCCGGCCATCTGCTCTATGCGCCCGACGTCTACATGGACAAGATCGCCATCGGCCCGGGCTACCCGACCGGTGTCGTCGACCTCGACGCCTCGGCCGCGGACAACATCAACGCACTGGCCAAGGCCAAGGGCGTGAAGCCGCATGAGATCAACACGCTGATCATGGACCGCCCGCGCCATGAGAAGCTGATCGCCGAAGTCCGCAAGACCGGCGCCTCGATCCGCCTGATCACCGATGGCGACGTCGCCGGCGTAATCTTCTGCACCGAGCCGGAGAAAACCGGCATCGACCTCTATCTCGGCATCGGTGGCGCCCCGGAAGGTGTCCTCGCTGCGGCGGCACTGCGCTGCGTCGGCGGCCAGATGCAGGGCCGCCTGATCCTCGACACCGAGGAGAAGCGGGCCCGCGCCGCGACCATGGGCGTCAAGGATCCCAACAAGAAGTACGACATGGCCGAGATGGCCTCCGGCGACGTCATCGTCTGCGCCACCGGCGTCACCGATGGCGGCATGCTCTCGGGCGTGCGCTTCGGGCCCGAGGTGATCGAGACCGAGACGATCGTCTACCGCTCGATCACCGGCACCGTCCGCCGGATCTATGGCGAGCATCGCGAATTCGCGAAGTTCAACCTCGACTGAGATGCGGGTTGCGGTGATGACGGCGGGTTCAGCGCGCCGTCATAACCGCCCGCATGAAGCCCGGCTCGACGAAGATCACGCTGCCGTCCGGCAGGCCGAGAATCCGGTTGACGGCGAGACCCAGAAATTCGAAGCGCCGCTCCAGCGCTTCGATCGCCGCTTCCTCCTCCGCGGTACCCGAGACCGCGATAGCGCGCGCCCAGGCATCATGGGCGCTGGCGCCCAGATGCAGGATCGTCTCGGCCGCATCCTCCGGCTCCGACACGGCGAACACGCCCTCGGCTGCCCCCTCCGCAATGATGCCGGCGAGTACCGGCAGTAACACCGCGATCGAGGCGGCGTTGACCCGTTGGTAGAGCACGATGTTCTCCGGGCGGAAGACGACGTCGAACGCTGCCCGCAGCTTCGGCGTATCCTCGAGATTGGTCTGGCGCGAGCGGGCGAGGAAGCTGTTCAGACGGGCGAGGGCGCCAAGGGCGGGGTCGTCGAGCACGTCGCGGACCCGGGCGACCGCCTCGTGAGCCAGACGGACGGCGAGCGCCTCCAGCAGCTCCTCTTTCGAGGCGAAGTGGTGGTAGAAGCCGCCCTTCGAAATGCCCGCCTTCGCGATGACGTCATTGATCGTCGTGCGCTCATAGCCCTGCTCGAAGAACAGCGCCTGCGCGCAGTCGAGTAGCTCGCTTCTGCGATCCTCCGGATGTTTGACGATGCGCGGCATAGAGCTCCGATCTCGCATTTTCTTGACGACCGACCGTCGGTCTGTAAAATGACCGACGGTCGGTCTGATATAAGATAGGTCTGAGACAGGGCCCGATGCAACGGCGATGCGGCATCGACGGACCTGTCTGGAAGCACGATTTCGTCAGGCTGAGGTCGATGCCCGCGAGGAGTATGCCGTGAAGATCGTTCGCAGCCTCGTCGTGCTCGTCGCGCTGTCAGGGGCGGGCGCGGCCTTCTGGTCCTATAGCAGGCCCGCGGCTGTCGCGACCGTGACCGCCAAGCGCGGCGACGCCGCCGATATCGTCTACGCGACAGGCGTGGTCGAGCCTCGCAACTGGGCCAAGGTTACGCCGCTCGTGCGCGAGCGCATCGTCGAGCGCTGCGATTGCGAGGGCCGCCGGGTCGAGAAGGGCGAGATTCTGGCGAGGCTGGACAGCGTCCTCGCCGAGACCGCCCTTGCCGAACTCAAGGCGCGCCACAAGCTGGCCGCCGCCGAGCATGAGCGCCAGGCCGTTCTGGTCGAGCGCAATGTCATGAGCCAGCAGGCGCTGGACCGGGTCCGCAGCGAGGTCGGGCAGGCCGCCGCGCTGGTTGCCGGCCAGACCGCCCGGCTGGAGAACTACATCCTGCGGGCGCCGATGAGCGGCACTGTCCTGCGCCGCGATGGCGAAGTCGGCGAGATCGCCGAACCCGGTACGGTGCTGTTCTGGATCGGCGAGGCGAAGCCTCTGCGGATCGTCGCCGAGGTGAACGAGGAGGATATCCCGCAGGTCAGGCCGGGCCAGCGCGCCCTGATCCGCGCCGACGCGTTTCCCGGACGGACGCTGGAGGCGACCGTCGACAGCATCACGCCCAAGGGCGACCCGGTCGCCAAGAATTACCGCGTCTATCTCGCCTTGCCTGACGACACGCCGCTGCTGATAGGCATGACCGCCGAACTCAACATCATCGTGCGCGTCGCGCGCAACGCGCTGCTGCTGCCGGTCAACGCGGTCCAGGGCAATGCCGTCGTTCTCGCCGAGGGCGATGTCGCGCGGCGTCGCGAGCTCGCGATCGGCATTCGCGGCACCGGCGAGGTCGAGGTCCTGTCGGGCTTGCCCGAAGGCGCGCGCGTCATCGCGCCCTATCCGGACAAGCTCGGCGACGGTAGCCGCATCCGGCTGCGGGATGGCTGAGCCATGCGGCTGATCCTGACACTTGCGCTGACGCATATCCTGGGGCGGGGCCGGCAGACGCTGGTCGCCGTGCTCGGCGTCGCGCTCGGCGTCGGCTTCTCGATCGCCATGGCCTCGCTGATGCAGGGCGGCGAGGACGACTTCGTCGCCAAGCTCGTCGACACCATGCCGCATGTCGACATTACCGACGAGCGCCGCGCGGCGCGCCGGCAGCCGGCAGAGGACGCGTTCGCGACGCTTCACATCGCCGGTTTGCGGCCGAGGGACGATCGGCGCGGCATCCTGAATCCGACCGAAGCGACCGCGATGCTGCGCGCCTGGGTGCCCGGCAAGATGGCGCTCAGCCTGAAGACGCAGGGCGTGGTGCGCTATGCCGGGCGTGATGTCGGCATCAGCATCATCGGCGTGGAACCGCTGGCCGAGATGCAGATATCCTCGCTGACCAAGGATTTTCGCGAGGGCAGCTTCGCCTCGCTGATCGCGGGCGGCAACAACATCGTCGTCGGTAGCCGGCTGGCCCAGCGTCTCGGCGCCGGGCTGGGCACGACGGTCACGGTCGTCTCGGCGACCGGTCAGAGCCGCGCCTTCAAGATCGTCGGCCTGTTCCACACCGGCACGACCGCCCGCGACGAGGGCGAGGGCTATGTGCTGCTCAAGAACGCCCAGATCCTGAGCGAGCGGCCGAACGCGATCAACGAGATCAGGCTGAAGCTCGACGATCCGAACGCTGCGCCGCAGGTGGCGCGACGGGCCGAGGCGCAGGTCGGCTACAAGGCCGCGGCGTGGCAGGAGGCGAACGAATCTCTGCTCGAGGCTTTGGTGATCCGAAACGTCATCATGTACACCGTTGTCGGAGCCATCCTCCTCGTCGCCGGCTTCGGCATCTTCAACATCATCTCGACGATCACCCATGAGAAGGCGCGCGACATCGCCATTCTCAAATCGCTGGGGTTCACAGAGGCCGATATGCGCCGGCTTTTCCTGCTGGAAGGGCTGGCGCTGGGGGCCTGCGGCTCGCTGATCGGCTGGGCCGTCGGCTTCGGACTCTGCTTTGCGCTCTCGCTCGTACGCTTCGAGTTGTCGGGCGCGGCGGTCGCGCAGGAGATCACGCGCCTGCCTCTGGCCTGGAGCATCTGGCACTATCTGATCGCCGCCGGCTTCGCGCTGACCTCGGCCGGCATCGCCGGCTACCTGCCGGCCCGGCAGGCGGCGCGGCTCAACCCGGTCGACATCATCCGGGGGGCGACATGAGTTCGCTCGTCGAGACCAAGGGGCTGACCCGCATCCTGCCTGCCGCTGTGCCGGTGACCCTGGTCCAGGATGTGACGCTGTCGATCGGCGAGGGCGAGTTCGTCGCGATCACCGGCCCGTCCGGTTCCGGCAAATCCTCGCTGCTTTACCTGCTCGGTCTGCTGGACCGGCCGAGCGCCGGCGGGCTGCGCATCGGCGGGCGCGACACGGCCGACCTGAGCGAGCGCGAGCGGGCGCAGATCAGGCTGGCGACGCTCGGCTTCGTCTTCCAGTTCCACTTCCTGCTGCCGGAGTTCACCGTGCGCGAGAATGTCGAGATCCCGATGCGGCGGCTCGGCCGCCTCGGTGCAGGCGCGATGCGCGAGCGCTCGACGCAACTGCTCGAGGCACTCGGTCTCGCCGGCCATCTCGACAAGCGGCCCGACCAGCTCTCCGGAGGCCAGCGCCAGCGTGTCGCGGTTGCCCGGTCGCTCGCGAACGATCCGCCGCTCGTGCTGGCGGACGAGCCCACCGGCAGCCTTGACAGTCGGAACTCCGAGCAGGTCTTCGCGATCCTCGATGCTCTGGTGCGCGAGCGCGGCAAGACGGTGATCGCCGTGACCCACGACACCGAGATGGCCGCGAGGGCGACCCGGCGCATCCATCTCGTCGACGGCCGGCTGGCCGAGAGCTGAGGCGCGCTGCGCCGCTCAGTCTTCCGCCGCAGGCTCGCTTTTGCGGCGGAAGCCCGTCGCTAGCACGTAGAGTTCGGAGGAATCCGCCCGACTCGCCGCCGGCTTGAGATTGCGCACGCTGCTGAAGTCGCGCTTCAGCTGGCCGAGCAGTTCGGCGCTGTCGCCGCCCTGGAACAGCTTGGCGAGGAAGAACCCGCCCGGCGCCAGCACGTCGTTGGCGAATTCGAGTGCGGCCTCCGCCAGCGCGATGATCTTGAGGTGGTCGGTCTTCTTGTGGCCGGTGGTGTTGGCCGCCATGTCCGACATCACGCCATCGGCCTTGCCGCCGAGCTTCTCGGTGAGGATGGCCGGGGCTTCCTCCGCCATGAAGTCGAGCTGGATCAGCTCGACGCCCGGGATCGGGTCGACGGCCAGCAGGTCGATGCCGACGATCCGGCCCTTGCCCTTGTCGAGGCCGATCTTCGCAGATGCGACCTGGCACCAGCCGCCCGGCGCGCAGCCGAGATCGATCAGCTTCTGGCCGGGCTTCAGGAATTTGAAGCGCTCGTCCATCTCGGCGAGCTTGAAGGCGGCCCGCGAGCGATAGCCCATCTCGCGGGCGCGCTTCACATAGGGGTCGTTGAGCTGGCGTTCGAGCCAGAGCTGCGAGGAATGGCTGCGCTTGGCCGGCTTCTTGACCTTGACGCGCAGGTCGCGGGCGCCACCGCTCGGTTTTGACGGGTTCATGGCTTCGACTTAGCTCATTGCCGGCGTCGCCACCAAGCCCGGTCTTCATGCATCATGCGCAGGAGGATGCCTTCGCGCAGGCCGCGATCGGCGATGCGCACCATCGGGCTCGGGAAGGCGCGCCGGATCGCCTCGAAGATGGCACAGCCCGCCAGCACGAGATCGGCGCGGTCGCGGCCGATGCAGGCATTGGCCTGTCTTTGCGCGTAGTCCATCGCGACAAGCTCATCGATCACGCTCAGCACGTCCGCTTCGCGCATCCAGAGCCCATCGACCTGGCGCCGGTCATAGCGCGGCAGGCGCAGATGGATGCCGGCGACGGTGGTGACGGTGCCAGAGGTGCCGAGCAGGTGGAAGCCGGGTGCCTGGCGCGCCGCTGCCGCCTTGTCGGCGAAGGGTTTCAGCGCGGCGCTGCAATCGGTGACCATGCGCTCGAACAGGTCGCGCCCGACCTCGACGCCGCCATAGCGCTCGGCAACCGAGACCACGCCGATCGGCAGCGAGGCCCATTCGCGGATTCGGGAGGCCGGATCGCGGCCGGATTCGCGTCCGCCGAGCCAGACGATCTCGGTCGAGCCGCCGCCGATGTCGAAGACGATGACCGCATTCGCTTCCGGTGCTGCCAGGGCGGCACAGCCGGTGACCGCGAGCGAGGCCTCAGTACGCTGGTCGACGATCTCCAGCTCGAGTTCCGCCTCGCGGCCGACACGCTGCACGAAATCGACCCCGTTGGCCGCGGATCGACAGGCCTCGGTGGTGATCAGCCGGGCGCGGGTGACGCCGCGATGGTCCATCTTGCTCTTGCAGATCTTCAGCGCCTCGACGGCGCGTTCCATCGCGCCCTCGCAGAGCCGGCCGCTCGCCGAAAGCCCTTCGCCCAGCCGGACGATTCGCGAGAAGGCGTCGACGACGCGAAAGCCGTGCTGGGCCGGTCGCGCGATCAGCAGCCGGCAATTATTGGTGCCGAGGTCGAGGGCTGCATAGGTCGCGGAACTGCGGCGCTGGAACGCCGGAGTGGCGAATCCACCGGGTGTGGTCGCGGCGCGATCCGTCGTCGCAGCGACCGCTGCCACGGCGGGTCGGTCCGATTCCTGGCGGTCCTCGACCGTCACTTTGCAATCCTTCGCCGGTCAGGCCGTCGCGGCAGCCTGCCGGGAGCCCGGCACGAGGCCGGAACGTTTCCATTCTCGGGCAGCGTAACAACAGCGCCTCGCGCCTGCCAAGCAGAACCTGCGAAAGCAAAGCATTGTAGGCGGGGAAGCTGCCGGCTTGCCTGGAAGCCGGCTTGGCGGCAAAGCTCCCGCAGCGCCGGGCATCAGCATCGCGGCGGGAATAGCTAGGGAGAGACGGTATGGCGGCGCGGCGCATGATCCTGGCGATCGACCAGGGCACCACTTCATCGCGTGCCATTCTCTTCGACGATCACCTTCACCCCGTCTCCAATGCCCAGCAGGAGTTCGCACAGCACTTTCCCGCCTCCGGCTGGGTCGAGCACGAGCCGGAGGATCTTTGGGAGAGTACGCTCGCCGTCTGCCGCCAGGCCCTCGCCAAGGCGCAGGTGAGCGCGGCCGAGGTCGCGGCCATCGGCATCACCAACCAGCGCGAGACCACGCTCGTCTGGGACCGGCGCACCGGCGAGGCTATCCACCGGGCCATCGTCTGGCAGGACCGGCGGACCTCGGAGCGCTGCGCCGCGCTGGAGGCGCAAGGCCATGGCGATCTCGTTGCCGCCCGCACCGGCCTGCGGCTCGACCCCTATTTCTCCGGCAGCAAGATCGCCTGGATTCTCGACAATGTCCCCGGCGCACGCGAACGGGCGGACCGCGGCGAGCTTGCCTTCGGCACGGTCGATTCCTTCCTGCTCTGGCGGCTGACCGGTGGGCGCGTCCACGCCACCGACGCCACCAATGCCTCGCGCACCATGCTGTTCGACATCCACAAGGGATGCTGGGACGCGGACTTGCTCACCCTGCTCGATATCCCCGCCTCGCTGCTGCCCGAGGTCCGCGATTGCGCCACCCTCTTCGGCGAGAGCGAGCCCGAGCTGTTCGGCGGCGCGATCCCGATTCGCGGCATCGCTGGTGACCAGCAGGCCGCCACCGTCGGCCAGGCCTGCTTCTCGCCGGGCATGCTGAAATCGACCTATGGCACCGGCTGCTTCGCCCTGCTCAACACCGGCAGCAAGGCGGTCGCCTCGAAGAATCGGCTCTTGACCACCATCGCCTATCAGCTCGGCGGCGAGCGCTGCTATGCGCTGGAAGGGTCGATCTTCATCGCCGGCGCGGCCGTGCAATGGCTCAGGGACGGCCTCGGGATCATCGAGCGGGCCTCGCAAAGCGGGCAGCTCGCGGCCAATGCCGACCCCGGCCAGCATGTCTATCTCGTTCCGGCCTTCACCGGGCTCGGCGCGCCGCATTGGGACGCCAATGCGCGCGGCGCGATGTTCGGCCTGACCCGAAACACCGGCCCGCGCGAATTCGCCCGCGCCGCCCTCGATTCGGTCTGTTTCCAGACCCTCGACCTGCTCGAGGCGATGCGCGCCGACTGGCCGGAAGCCGAGGGCGCCGGCACGGTGCTGCGCGTCGATGGCGGCATGGTCGCCTCCGACTGGACGATGCAGCGTCTCGCCGACATCCTCGCGGCCTCGGTCGACCGGCCGGAGGTTCTCGAGACCACGGCGCTGGGCGCCGCCTATCTCGCCGGGCTCGACGCCGGCCTGCTGCCGGAGCCGGCGCAGTTCGGCGATCGCTGGCGGCTGGAGCGGCGCTTCTCGCCCGAGCTGGCCGAGACTGCACGCCGCTCGGCCGTCGCCGGCTGGCGCGATGCGGTGCGCCGGACGCTGAGCGCCAGCTGATTCTTGCCGCTCGGCATGAGGCGGCCATCGCCGCTGCTCGGCCGCGCGGAACCCGGGTCGATGCGCCACAGTTCAGGGCCGGGCAGGGGGCTTTGCGCGCAGTCTCGCGCGATCTCCCGCAACCAGGCGCGTAAGCCGCCTGGACGCGCTTCCTCTCGGTTGCGCAAGGCCGCAGGCGAGCGCTTCGAAGCAGGCTCGGGGGAGGCGCCCCGCACATCGGCTTCTCTTGCGCGCGCCCGTTGCACACCCTTCGGCAGGCAGCGGCGAGCCCTGCCGAGCAGGCGCTGTGGATCGCCTTCCGCAACCCCCGGTGCCGGAACCCCGCTGCCTGGCGCTGTCAGTCACCGCCGTTTCTCACCGTTTGACGTGGGGCTTGTCCGTCCCTGTCACGTGACTTGTCGAAATCTGTCACACAAGGCTTGCAACCGGCGCCGAGGTTGTTTAGACCCGCGCCATCCGACGCGACGCACAGCGCGCCCGTTGGGGGATCGTCTAACGGTAGGACCCCAGACTCTGACTCTGGTTGTCTAGGTTCGAATCCTAGTCCCCCAGCCATTCTTTTGGCTGTCGTTTCTAACTAACTGAAATTGCTAGCAGACCTGCCCCCGATGCTTTGCCTTCGAAGCACAGGCATGGCTTGCCTTATGCGTCAGTCGTAGCTCGTCCATTGCTGATTCCAGCCGCGGCAGGCTGAGAGGAGAGCGGAGTTCCCGCCTCGCCCGACGGAGATGAAGGTAGCCCGCGCCTCCTTCGGAGTCGTCATGCCAAAGGCCCTGCGCGCCGCCTGGGCTGATTATCAGGAAATCTCCAGCAAGGCCCAGTCCAAGCGGCCGTAGGCGGTCGTGACTGGCGAAGCGCGCTTCACGCTTGGGAGCGCGCGCGCCGACGGCTGGGCTGCCGGTGCAAGGACTGCGGCGGGCCTGTGAGGGGACGCGTTCAGGGGGCTCTGGCGCCCGTCTCCATCTGCCCAATGGTCAGGTTGTTCTCAAGGAATGGCTGCCTCCCTGGTTGATTTGAATCAACCCATGGCTTGCCTCGCTATCGTAACCAATGCTGACGATCAGCGCATAGCTGCGCTCAATCTCGGATCACTCAAGCATCATGCTTGTTGTTTTGTCGTGATGGGGATGATTATTATTCTGCACTGGTACGAGATTAGTTTTCGCCTCATCACAAAGTAGAGAGGTATTACAGATTGTTGAGTGTTGATTTGCTGGGTTGGGTGCTGGCATCGGTTCCCATCGTGCTCCTCATTGTCCTCATGGTCGGCCTTGGTTGGACGGCACAACAGGCGGGCACCACTGGCATCTTCATCGCGGCCGCGGTTGCCGCTTTCTCCTTCGAGACGCCGGCTCGGACCCTGGCGGTGGCCTCGGCCAAGGGCATCTGGGATGCGATCCCGATCCTCTACGTCATCTGGCCGGCACTGCTGCTCTACCAGATCATGAACCAGTCCGGCGGCTACGACGCACTGCGCCATGGCATCGCCCGGATGTCCCGCAACGAGCTGTTCATCATCGTCGCGCTCGGCTGGGTCTTCACCTCGTTCCTGCAGGGCATTGACGGCTTCGGCACGCCGATCGCCGTGGTCGCCCCGCTGCTCGTCGCCTTCGGCATGAAGCCGGTCTATGCGGTCGCGATCCCGATCATCGCGCATATCTGGGCGAAGTTCTACGGCACGCTCGGCGTTGGCTGGCTCGCGACCCTGCAGGTCGTCGATCTCGACGCGGCGACCGTGTTCTCGACCGGCGTCCAGGCGGCCCTGTTGATCGTCATCCAGGCCGTGCTCGGCGGCTTCGCCGTCGTCTGGCTTTATGGCCGTTGGCCGGCCGTGCGCGCCGGCTGGCCGCTGGTCCTGATCATCGCCGCCATCCAGGGCTTCGGCCAGGTCGCCACGGTCTGGATCGACCCGGTGCTGGCCGCGTTCCTGCCGGCGACGGTCGCGCTGCTCGCGCTCTACCCGCTGTCGCGCTGGTCGCGCTACAGCCGGCCGGTCGAGGGCATTACCGAACGTCCGGCCATGCGCGAGGACGCGCATCTGGACGATCGCGGTGCCGAGCCGCCCATGGGCACCCTGACGGCGCTCGCCCCCTATGGCCTGCTGACCCTGCTGGCCACGGGCACCTCGCTGATCGAGCCGCTGCGCCAGTTCCTCGATGGGCCGGCTGTCGGCTGGGCCTTCCCGGCCGTGGCCACCGGGCTCGGCGTCACCACGGCGGCGACGGAGCAGTATTCCGGCCTGCGCTTCCTCAGCCATCCGGGCGCGACCATCCTGCTGACGGCGCTGATCGTCTGGATGATCTTTGCGGGCAAGGGCTACTTCGCGCAGTGGGCGCAGCGGACCGGCAAGGCGCAGCCCGGTGTCGTCTGGGGCCTGATCGCCAGCGCCGTGCCGGCCTCGGTGCCGATCCTCGCCTTCCTGACCATGGCCTCGATCATGAAGCATTCGGGCCAGAACACGATGCTGGCGCTCGGCATCGCCGAAGTCGCTCCGGCCTATGTCTTCGCCTTCCTGGCGAACGGCATCGGCGTGCTCGGCGCCTTCATCACCTCCAGCAGCACGTCGTCCCAGGTGCTGTTCTCGGAGCTGCAGGTCACGCTGGCGCGCGCCAAGGGCCTGCCGGAAGCGACGATCCTGGCCGCGCAGAGCGCCGGCGGCGCCATCGGCAATGCCATCGCCCCGGCCAATGTGGTGATGGGCGCCAGCACCACCGGCATCAACGGGCAGGAGGGCGCGATCCTTCGCAAGACGATCCCCTGGACCATCCTGGCCTTCGTCGTAACCGGCGTCGCCACGGTCGTCCTGGTCCTCGTGACCCAGTGAACGGAGACAACCGATGATCAAGCGAATCCTGCAGAATCGCCTGTCGTATCTCAGCGTTTCGTTCCTGCTGTTTCTCGCGGCGCTGCCGCTGATCAGCATCGGAACGACCAATGACTGGCGCCTGGTTTCGACCGCCGGAATGGTCGCTCTCAGCATCGCGGCGGTGATCCCTCCGCTGCAGCGCCTCCTCTTCCCGCCGAAGCCCAACTGACGACGCGGCTTCGTCCACGAAAAGCGAAGAAAGGACATCATGATAAACGCGAACGGGCTGAGGACCGGCCGACCGGCAATCCACGCGGCGAGGGGAATGGTGAGCTCGCCTCACTACCTCGCCTCCGCCTCCGGCCAGGACGCGCTGCGCCGTGGCGGCAGCGCGGTCGACGCGGCGATCGCCATCAATGCGACGCTCTGCGTGGTCTATCCCCATATGGCCGGCCTTGGCGGCGACGCCTTCTGGCTGATCGCCGGCGGCAGCGCCAAGGGCGTCGAAGCGATCGAGGCGAGCGGCCCCGCAGCGCGTCTTGCGACGCGTGACTTCTACCGGGGCAGGGGCCATGCCGAGCAGATCCCGATGCGCGGCCCGCTTGCGGCGCTGACTGCGCCCGGCGCCGTCGATGGCTGGCGTCTCGCGCATGAGCGTCATGGCAAGCTGCCGTGGAAGGACCTGTTCGCCGATGCGATCGCCTATGCCCGCGACGGCATGGCGATCTCCCGCTCGCTTGCCGACTGGCTGGTGACGGACGAGGCCATCCTCAACAACGACAAGGATATGGCGCGCATCTTCCTGCCGAAGGGCAGGCCGCAGCGCGACGGCGAGACGCTGGTCCAGGCCGACCTCGCCAGGACTTTCGCCTTCCTCGCCGAGCATGGTCCGCGCGAGGGCTTCTACGAGGGGCCGATCGCGCAGGAGATGGCGAGGTCGCTCGAGGCGCAGGGCTCGCCGCTGCGGCTCGATGACCTCACCGGCTATCGGGCACGCTGGGCCCAGCCGATTTCGACCGGCTATCGTGGCTACGAGGTGTTCCAGCTGCCGCCCTCGACGCAGGGCTTTGCGGCCTTGCAGATCCTCAACCTGCTCGAGGGCTATGACGTAAAGAGCTGGGGCAACGACACGGCGGCCTATTACCACCACCTCGTCGAGGCCATCAAAGTCGCCTTCGCGGATCGCGACGAGTGGCTGAGCGACCCCGCCCATGTCGACATCCCGCTCGAACGGCTCCTCTCCAAGGACTACGCTGATCAGCGCAGGAAGCTGATCGATCCCGTTGCCGCCCGTCCCTTCGATGCGATCGAGCCGGGTATCAGCTTCGGCAGCGCGGCCAAGCGGCAGGCCCCGTCGGGCGACACCGTCTACTTCTGCGCGGCCGATTCCGACGGGCTCGTGGTCTCGAACATCCAGTCGATCTATCACGACTTCGGCGCGGCGGTGGTGGCCGGCGACACCGGCATCGTCATGCAGAACCGGGGCTCGTTCTTCTCGCTCGATGCTTCCCATCCCAACAGCCTCGAACCGGGCAAGCGCACCTTCCACACCATCATTCCGGCGATGTTGATGAAGGACGGCAGGCCGGCGCTGGCCTATGGCACCATGGGCGGCGAGGGACAGCCGCAGACCCAGGCGGCGCTGCTCACCCGGATCATCGACTTCGGCTTCAACGTGCAGCAGGCGATCGAGGCGCCGCGCTGGCTGATGGGGCGGACTTGGGGGACGGCGTCGCGCGATCTCGCGCTGGAGGCCCGCATGCCGGACGAGGTGAAGCGCGAGCTGCGCCTGCGTGGGCACCCGGTGAAGATCGTGGACGGTTGGGACGGCACCTTGGGTCATGCCCAGGCGATCCGCATCGACCACGAAAACGGAACCTATGAAGGCGGCGCCGATCCGCGCGGCGATGGCATCGCGCTCGGCTTCTAGGACCGCGCGCCGAAAAGCGGGGCCCGTTCTCCGCAGAGAGCCGATGCTCTGACAAGAAGCTGGATCGCCCGCGTCCGACTGGAGGGGCGGCGATCCAGCCCTGGGCCTCGACAGGGCGCCAATGGCGCGATCGCGTTCCGCGCGGCCTCCGCCGGCTGTAACCGTTACAGGCCCCAGTCTCGCTTCCCGCTTGTGACGATCCGTCAGACATTGCAGGCTGTTCCCATCGGGCATGCGGGCCTTCGTGCGATCCGCGCGGGCTGCGTGATTCGGGTCAAGAGAGCGAGGCAGGTGAACCATGAGGCGAGGCCAAGGGCTATTGGCGGTGTTGCTGCTTGCCGGCGCCGCGACGGCATCCGAGGAAGCGTCGGCCCAGGCTTCGCCGGAGCGCCTGCAGGGCGCCTGGGCGACCAATGCCGCGACCTGCGATCAGGTCTTCACCAAGCGCAGCGGCAGGCTGGTCTTCAACAAGAACTCGGCCGAGGGTTGGTCGGGCTTCATCGCGACGGGCAAGCATATCCGTAGCCCCAATGCGAGCTGCGATGTGATCTCGTCGAAGCAGAAGGGCGACGTGCTGACCTTCCTGCTTGGCTGCGAGAGCGAGATCATCTTCGAGAATGTGAGCGTCTCGGTCCGCTTCAAGCCCGATGGCGGCCTCGTCCGTTTCGATCCGGAGTTTCCCGAGGTCGAGACGCCTTATCACCGCTGCGACGGGTGACATGAGGGGCGCCGAGCCGGCCTGAGGTGCCATCGGGTTTCCTGGCAGGCTGCCGAAACAGGAGGGATCCGGGATGCGAGCCAGCTTGAGAGCCAGATTGTCGGGAACGGTCGCGCTGGTTGCGGTCATCGGCCTCGTCCTGCCGCCGACAGCCGGCTTTGCGCAGAGCGCGCGTCCTGCAGCAGCGCCAGGTGCCGCCGCGACCCCGAGCCCGGTCGCAGACGAAGCCGAGATCGGCTGGCCGCGCGTCGTGCCCGATGGCGAGCGCGACATCACCGTCTATCAGCCGCAGATCGAGCGCTGGCAGGACGGCACGCTGGAGGCCCGGGCCGCTGTTTCGGTGGAGCGCCCGGGTGCGGCGTCGCCGACGTTGGGCGTGGTCTGGCTGAAGGCCCACACCGACGTCGACCGCGAGAACGATCTGGTGACCCTCGGCAATATCGAGGTTGTCCGGGCGAGTTTCCCCTCCGATGCAGCCAACGCCGAGGCCTATGCCGCAGCCTTGCGCCAGCACGCCGGCGGCGGCCTGCGAACCCTCTCGCTGTCGCGCCTGCAGGCTAGCCTCGCCGTGTCCGAGGCCGAGACCGGGGTGAAAGAGGTCGCGGTCAGGAACGACCCGCCGAAGATCATCTACAGCGAGAACCCGGCCATGCTGGTCCTGGTCGACGGCAAGCCGCAATTGCGCCAGATGACCGGCAGCAAATTGCTGCGCGTGATCAATACGCCGGCGCTTATGCTCTTCGACGAGGCGGGCGCGAGCTATTATCTGCGCGCGCTCGGGCGTTGGTGGACGGCGAAGGCGCCGGAGGCCAGCTGGAGTGTCGCGAGCCAGCCGCCGGCGAGCCTCGCGGCGGCGCTGAAGGCTGCGGGCTCGCGCGCCAATCTGATGGACGAGGCGCCGCCCGACATCGCCGAGGCCGTCGCGGCGGGCGCGACCCCGGCGCTGCATGTCAGCCTCGAACCGGCCGAGCTGATCCAGACGGTCGGGCATCCCGAATACGCGCCGATTCCCGGCACGCAGCTGCTCTACGTCAAGAACACGGGGAGCCAGGTCGCCGTCGATGTCGCCAGCCAGGAGAATTACCTCCTGGTCTCCGGCAGGTGGTTCCGCGGCAAGTCGCTGCAGAACGGGCCGTGGGAGTTCGTCGCCAGCGACAAGCTCCCGGCCGATTTCGCCAAGATTCCCGAAAGCCATCCCAAGGGCGAGGTGCTCGCTTCGGTGAGCGGAACCGTCCAGGCGCAGGAATCGCTGATCGACAACCAGATCCCGCAGACGGCGGCCGTCGATCGCAAGAAGGCCAAGGCCACCGTGCATTATGACGGCAAGCCGGAGCTCAAGCCGATTCCGGGGGCCGGGCTCGACTATGTCGTCAATGCTTCGCTGCCGGTCATCAAGGCTGGCGAGGCCTATTATGTCGTCGAGAACGGGGTCTGGTTCACCTCGGCCAGTCTTTCCGGCCCCTGGCTGGTCGCGACCGAGGTGCCGGCTGCGATCTATGCGATCCCGGCAGACTCGCCGCTGCATTACGTGACCTATGCCAAGGTTTACCGGGCGACGCCCGACACTGTCTATGTCGGCTATACGCCGGGCTATTTCGGCACCGTCGTCGCGCCCGGCGGCGTCGTGGTCTACGGCACCGGCTATGCCTATCCGGCCTGGATCGGCTCGGCCTGGTACCCGGCGCCATTGACCTATGGCTATGGCTCAGCCTTCGGCTGGGGCGCCGTCACCGGTTTCACCCTGGGCGCCGTTGCCGGGGCGGCCTGGGCCGGCGGGGCCTGGGCAGGGCCCGGCTGGGGCTGGGGCGGTTGGGGCTGGCATGGTGGCGGCAA
This sequence comes from Allobosea rubneri, assembly GCF_032464875.1. Lineage (NCBI taxonomy): Bacteria > Pseudomonadati > Pseudomonadota > Alphaproteobacteria > Hyphomicrobiales > Alloboseaceae > Allobosea > Allobosea rubneri. The sequence continues at coordinate 24,621 of NZ_JAWDID010000010.1, read as the reverse complement.
TGTCGTCGTCAACAATTTCAACTTCAACCAGGCCAACATCTATAATCGCTGGACCAACAACTCCGTGCATTCACGGATCGATGACCGCATCGGCAATCGTACCGACGGTCGGATCGGCAACCGGGTCGATGGCCGCGCCGGCAATCGCCTCGAGAACCGTGCCGGCGAGCGCGGCAATCTCGCCGGTGGGGCTCGCACGCGCGAGGCGGCGTCGAACCTGCGGCAGAACCATCCGCGCGCCAACGATCTTTATGCCGGTCGAAATGGCGAGGTCATGCGCCGCGGCGCCGACGGTTGGCAGAGGCACGAGAACGGCCGTTGGCAGAATGCCGGCGGCGGCGATTTCAGGCATTTCGACCGCGAGCAGGCGGCCCGTTTCCGCGGCGAGGGCCTGGAGCACTTCCGTGGCGGCGGCGGTTTCGGCGGTGGAGGCTTCGCCGGCGGCGGCTTTCGCGGCGGTGGCTTCCACGGTGGAGGGGGCTTCGGAGGCGGCTTCCATGGCGGGGGATTCCATGGAGGAGGTTTCCACGGCGGCGGTTTCCGGCGCTAGCGGCGCCGGACCCTTGCCTGGTCCCGCCGGATCTAGTGCTTGACGATTTTTGGCTCGGGCGCGGCCTTGGGCGATGGCGCAGGCCCGAGCGGGAAGGCGACGCTCACCATCACGCCTGTACCCTGCGCGCGGTTTTCGACACTGACTTCGCGCATGATTCTCAGGCGGGTGGAGACCGGCGTTCCCGCAACATCGATATTGTAGCCGATCGTTCCGCCGACCGCCGTGACACGGCCCTTATAGGGACCGAGCGAGGCGCCGGCGCCGCCATCGCCGCTGACCTGCTGGTAGTGCGAGGCGATGACGCCGATCGAGAATTCCTTGGTCAGATACTGGGTGATCGCCAGATCCGCATGGAAGGCGTTGCCGCTCCGGTAATCGGTAGCCTGGTTCGTGCCGTTGATCTCGAAGCCGACGGTCGTCGAGATGTCGAGGCCGATCTTGGGATCGAGCCAGGTCGCGGAGGCGTAGACGTCGCCAATCCAGCGATTGAATGCGACGTTGGAGAGTTGGCCATCCTGATAGGCGCCCGCGGGAATGCTGACGGCACCGCCGACCTGCCAGTGAAAGTTGCCGGCATGCCAGCCGACGAAGCTGGTCACCACCGGGTCGCCGATGTTGAAGGTGGCGTCGCGCAAGCTAAGGCCTAAGGCACGACCGAAGCGCGGTGCCGCGACCAAGGCGCCAGCGCTTACTCTCGGGGTTCCGAACGGGATCGCGATCGCGAAGCCGAGGTTGCCGCCGAAGATCTCGAACGGGGTCACCCAGGTCGGGGTGGCGAAGTTGATCCTCGCTTCGACTTCGACATTGGAGAGAACGGCGCCGCCGAACTGGGTCTGTGTGCGGGCCGAAAGACGGCCGGAATAGGAGTAGAAGTCATTCTCGAAGTAGAAGCCCGGTGGCGGAACGATGCCGGCGCCGGGCCCGTGAAATCCGGGCACGTAGAGGCTCGCCCCACCTTCGGTAGCGGCCAGCGGGGTGTGAAGCAGGTTGCCCAGAAGGCAGGCAGATGTGCCAAGCAGAGCGGCCCTGAGTCGCTTCATAATCGGCCTCCCATGCGCCGTGGCGAAGCCTGAGGTGCTTTGGCCGTAACCGTCAAGCCGAGGGCGCAAGCGGGCCGGGTTTGAAAGCCAGATCGCAGTGCAACTGTTACGGCTGCACCCGAAGGCGCTTCACCGATATGCTCCCCCTCTACGCCTCACGAAATGGTGAACGCGTGGCTATGGAACAGGCGCAAAGACGCGGGCTTGCACGCCTCATGCTTCGCTGGCCGAACAGGCGCACGGAGCTACGTGAGAAATTTGCCCGCGATCAGCGTCTCGTGGAACTTTGCGAGGCCTATGAGGCCGCCTGCGAAGCCGCCGCCTACTGGGCGAAATCAGCGGCGGCGGTCGGCAAGCAGCGGGCAGAGGAATACAACGCGCTCGCATCCGCGACAGAGCAAGATATTCTGGAGAGGATTTCCTAACTTCCTCGCTTCCGGCAGCGAGCTCATGCGCGTGGTGCGGGTTGCCAATCGCGCCATCGTTGCGCCATTGTTACACGGATCGGCGAAGGTGATTTTTCAGTCCAGGCTTTGGAGGCGGAGCAATGGACGAAAGTGTTTCGGCCCACGGCGCTGAGCCGCCGACTAGTGAGATATTTGAATCGCTCCAAACTCTACTGGCGAACGATTCTTTGCGATTGTCCGAGCGCAACCGGCGATTTCTGTCATTCGTCGTAACGCAGACCATCGAAGGTCGCTCCGAACGGATCAAGGCGTATTCGATTGGTGTTGACGTGTTCGGCCGGGATGACAGTTTCGATCCGACGGTCGATCCTATCGTCCGCATCGAAGCGACGCGGCTGCGCTCGGCTCTGACGGCCTATTACGAGGGCGCCGGGGCAGGGGATCGTATCAGGATCGCCATGCCGCGCGGGGGGTATGTGCCGAGCTTCGCCTGGGCGCCCGACGTCGCGGATAGCGTGGTCGCAGCCAAGGCTGCGACAGCGGATGAGGTCAACGCCGCGCCGGCGGCCACCGTGGTGATCCACGACCATTCCGGTCATGCCGATCCCGAGGCCGAATTGCGTGGCGAACTCTTCACCGACGCGCTGCTCGTGCTGCTGCGCAAGGCGCGTTTTAAGACACTCGTCGTGCCGCCCGCCGAGAGGGCGGCCGCCTCGGGCTCGATCCAGGCCCTGTTCGAGAAGCCCGGCGAGTCCTACCTGCTCGACATCGCGGTGCGTCCGCTGGCCGAGCGCCGCCGCTATTCCTGGCGCTTCAGCGATCTGCGCAACGGCGAGGTTCTGGCTTCGGACTTTCGCGATTACTTCGCCAGGGCAGTGGCGGGTTTCGAGTTGATCGATGAACTGGCCCAGGACGCGGCGAGATCGATCACGGCAGTCCTTGCGGTTCGGTGACGTCGGCCGCCCCCAAGCAAGGCTGATACAGTTACACGCTTATGCCGGGCCCACCCCCATGCGAGCCTCTCGCGGCGCGTGCCCAGGTTTGCGGTCTTGAAGACGCCCAGCGCCTGGCGCCGATCCGGAACCGGGAGTGTCTCATGGGACGCCAGAAATTTCTCGCCGCAGTGGGGCTCGTGGTTGGGTTAGGACTGTCGGCGATGCCGGCGCAAGCCCAGCCGGCGCCGAGCCAGAACACCGCCAGACCGAACATCCTGGTGATCTTCGGCGACGACATTGGCCAGTCGAACATCAGCGCCTATTCGCACGGTCTCATGGGCTACCGCACGCCCAATATCGACCGGATCGCCAAGGAAGGCATGATGTTCACCGACTATTATGCGGAGAACAGCTGTACGGCCGGCCGCTCGACCTTCATCACCGGCCAGGCCTGCCTGCGCACCGGTCTTTGCAAGGTCGGCATCCCCGGCGCGACGGTCGGTCTGCAGGATCGCGACGTCACAATCGCCCAGGCACTGAAGCCTCTCGGCTATGCCACGGGGCAGTTCGGCAAGAACCATCTCGGCGATCGCGACGAATATCTGCCGACCCGGCACGGCTTCGACGAGTTCTTCGGCAATCTCTATCACCTCAACGCCGAGGAGGAGCCGGAGCGGATCTACTACCCGAAGAACGATACCGCCTTCGTCAAGTCGAACTCGCCGCGAGGCGTGCTGAAGACTTCGGCCGACGGCAAGATCGAAGATACCGGGCCGCTGACGCGCAAGCGGATGGAAACGATCGACGACGAGACGACGGCCGGCGCGATCGATTTCATGCAGCGCCAGGTCCGGGCCAACAAGCCGTTCTTCACCTGGATGAACACGACGCGCATGCATGTGTTCACCCATATCCGCGAGGCCAACAAGGGCATCAGCGGTATGCCCGGCAATGACTACGCCGACGGCATGATCGAGCATGACGGCGATGTCGGCAAGCTCTTGAAGGCAATCGACGATCTCGGTGTCGCCAACAACACCATCGTCATCTACACGACCGACAACGGCCCGAACCAGTGGTCCTGGCCAGACGCCGCTACCACCCAGTTCCGCAGCGAGAAGGACACCAACTGGGAGGGCGCCTTCCGCGTCCCGGCGATGATCCGCTGGCCGGGCAAGGTCAAGGCGGGGGAGGTCTCGAACGAGATGATCTCGGGGCTCGACTGGTTCCCGACCCTGGTCGCGGCGGCCGGCGATGCCGAGATCAAGGACAAGCTGGCCAAGGGCACGCCGCTCGACGGCAAGCAGGCCAAGGTCCATCTCGATGGCTACAACCAGCTGCCGTATATCACCGGCCAGCAGCCGAAATCCGCGCGCAACGAGTTCCACTATTTCAACGACGACGGCGAGCTCGTCGCCTATCGCTACAATGACTGGAAGATCGTCTTCTGCGAGCAGCGCGCGCCGGGTGGCTTCGTCGTCTGGGCCAATCCGTTCACCTGCCTGCGGGCGCCCAAGGTCTTCAACCTGCGCATGGACCCGATGGAGCGGGCGGATGTCGTTTCCGACCAGTATTACGACTGGCTCGCCAAGAACGCCTATCTGATCCAGTACGGCGTCTGGAAGGTCGCGCCGTTCCTGCAGACCTTCAAGGAGTACCCGCCGAGCCAGCGGCCTGCGAGCTTCAGCGTCGACCAGATGGTCGATGCGCTGATGCGCAACCTCGACCAGGCCGCCAGCAGGGCGACGAAGTAGTCGCGTAGATCGAGCCGGCGCGCGCCTCGGCGGCGCCGGCATGGGCGGATGGCAGCGTCACGATCCGCGTCCGGCAGTCTCCCGGGTGAAGTACCGGGAGGCGAACTGGCGCGCGTAACCTGACTTCGAGGAGACGTTCGATGACGATCAGGCCGGTAATCAACGCTTTCGCCATCATGCTTGCTGCGACGGGGGCGGCTCGCGCCCAGTCCGCCGGCGGAGCCGCCGCGCCGGTCGGCGTCGACAACTTCGTCCGCGCCGAATCCGACCTCTACATGAGCAACTTGAACAAGGACGGCAGCCTCGGGAAATTCCTGCATCGCCGTGAGCCGGCTTCGATCGATGACCAGACGGTCATCCGGCTCAACCGCGATACCCTCTATTCGTCGGCCGTGTTCGATCTCGATGCCGGCTCGGTGACGATTTCGCTGCCCGACGCGGGCAAGCGTTTCATGTCGATGCAGGTGATCAATCAGGATCACTATGTGCCGGCCGTCTACTACGGAGCCGGCAGCCATACCCTGACCCGGTCCGGGGTCGGTACGCGCTACGCCGTCGTTGGCATTCGTACCCTCGTCGATCCCAAGGACCCGAAGGACCTGCAGCAGGTCCACGCCCTGCAGGACGCGATCAAGGTCAGCCAGAAGAGCCCTGGCAAGTTCGAGGTGCCGAACTGGGATCACGCCAGTCAGAAGAAGGTCCGCGACGCGCTGCTCGTTCTCGGCTCGACGATTCCGGATTTCAAGAAGGCGTTTGGCACCAAGAAGGAGGTGGACCCGATCCGGCATCTGATCGGAACCGCGCTGGGCTGGGGCGGCAATCCGGACAAGGATGCGGTCTATCTCAACGTCACGCCGCCCGGGAATGACGGAAAGACCGTCTACAAGCTCGTCGTCAAGGATGTGCCGGTGAACGGCTTCTGGTCGGTCAGCCTCTACAATGCCGAGGGCTACTACCAGAAGAACCCGTACGACGCCTACGCGCTCAACAACCTCACCGCTGCGAAGAGCCCTGACGGCTCGATCGCCATCCAGTTCGGCGGCTGCGACGGCAAGATCGCCAATTGCCTGCCGATCATGCCCGGCTGGAACTACACCGTGCGGCTCTATCGCCCGAAGGCCGAGATCCTGAACGGCAAATGGAATTTCCCGCGGCCGCAGCCGGTTTCGTGAGCCGCGGCTCGACAGGGTGTGTTTCAGAAGGAGAGGTGGATGTTGAACCGACGAGCCTTCTGCACAGCCCTTCTGATCGCGGGACTATTGGGCTGGGGCGGCGGCGTTCTCGCCCAGAGCGACCCGCTGCCGTCCTGGAACGACGGCAAGGCCAAGCAGGCGATCCTCGATTTCGTCGGCAAGGTGACGCGCGAGGGCGGTCCGGACTTCGTCAAACCGGCCGAGCGCATCGCCACCTTCGACAATGACGGCACGCTCTGGGCCGAGCAACCGGCTTACTTCCAGCTGCTTTTCGCCTTTGACGAGATCAAGCGGCAGGTGGCGGAGAAGCCCGAGTTGAAGGGAAAGGAGCCTTATCGTTCCGTGCTGGCGCGCGACCTCAAGGCACTGGCGGCCGAAGGAAACAAGGGTCTGCTTCAGGTCGTGGCCCTGACCCATTCCGGCATGACCACCGAGGCGTTCGAGGCTTCGGTCGCCAACTGGCTGGCCACGGCGCGGCATCCCACCAAGCAGCGCCCCTACACCGAGATGGTCTATCAGCCGCAGCTCGAACTGCTCGCCTATCTCCGCGCCAATGGCTTCAAGACCTTCATCGTCTCAGGAGGCGGCGTCGAGTTCATGCGGGTCTTTGCCGAGAAGGTCTATGGCATCCCGCCCGAACAGGTCGTCGGCTCGTCGGGCGTGGTCAAATTCCGCATGGATGCGGCTGGAAAGCCTCAGCTGTTCAAGGAAGGCAAGGTCGAATTTATCGATGACGGGCCGGGTAAGCCGGTCGGCATCAACCGCTTCATCGGCCGGCGCCCGATCCTCGCCTTCGGCAATTCCGACGGAGATCTCCAGATGCTGCAATACACGGCCGGCGGCAGCGGTCCGCGGCTGGCGCTGATCGTCCATCATACCGACGCCGAGCGCGAATGGTCCTATGATCGCAAATCCCAGATCGGCAAGCTCGACAAGGCGCTCGACGAGGCCGCGGCCAAGGGCTGGACGGTCATCGATATGAAGCAGGACTGGAAGACAGTATTTCCGGAAAGCCGCTAGGGCAGGGACCAAAAATGCTCGACAAGCCGGTTCTCACCAATGGCATGCGGCGCGTCGAAGGCGGCACCTTCCGCATGGGCTCCGACGTCCACTATGCCGAGGAGGCGCCGAGCCACCAGGTCAGCGTCGACGGGTTCTGGATCGATGAGACGCCGGTTACCAACGCCCAGTTCCGGGCCTTCGTCGAGGCGACCGGGCATGTGACCTTTGCCGAGATCGCGCCGGACCCAAAGGATTACCCTGGCGCCTTGCCGCATATGCTGCGGGCGGGATCGCTGATGTTCAACCCGCCGACGCATCCCGTCGACCTGCGCGACTGGTCGCAATGGTGGACCTTCAAGTTCGGCGCGACCTGGCGCAAGCCCTATGGCGCGGGCTCCTCGATCAAGGGGCTCGACCATCACCCAGTCGTCCACGTCGCCTATCGCGATGCCGAGGCCTATGCCGCCTGGGTCGGAAAATCGCTGCCGACCGAAGCAGAATGGGAGTTCGCTGCCTGGGGCGGACGCGAAGGTAGCGAATTCGTCTGGGGCGACGAGCTCGTCCCCGATGGCCGCCACATGGCCAACACCTGGCAAGGCAGCTTCCCGCACGAAAACACCAAGGACGATGGCTGGGCACGGACCTCGCCCGTCCGCAGCTACCCGCCCAACGGCTACGGGCTCTACGACATGATCGGCAATGTCTGGGAATGGACCTCCGACTTCTGGTCGGTGCGCCATCAGGCCGATGCGCCGAAGGCCTGCTGCGTGCCGCAGAACCCGCGCGGCGGGCCCGAGGCCGACAGCTACGACCCGCGCCAGCCGGAGATCCTTATCCCGCGCAAGGTTCTGAAAGGCGGCTCGCACCTCTGCGCGCCGAGCTATTGCCGCCGCTACCGCCCCGCCGCCCGGCACGCCGAGCCCGTCGACACATCGACAAGTCATGTCGGCTTCCGCTGCGTCGTGAGGAAGGAAACCTAACTAGTCCAGCCCCGTACGCCTAAGGAGGATGTTCGATGACAGCAGACCCGAACAAAACCGACCAGACTGCGACTGCAAGGGACGACATCGACCTCAATCGCCGCCGGATCCTGTTGTCGGGAACGGCCTTCGTGGCCGCCGCCGCGGCCGGCACCCAGGCCCAGGCGCAGCAGCCGGCTGCGACGCCGCAGGCGAGCAGCGGCTCAGGCCGGCCGCCGAATATCCTCGTTATCTGGGGCGACGATATCGGCACCTGGAACATCAGCCACAATAATCGCGGCATGATGGGCTACATGACGCCGAACATCGACCGGATCGCCCGGGAAGGTATCGCTTTCACCGACTATTACGGTCAGCAGAGCTGCACCGCGGGCCGTGCGGCCTTCATCGGCGGGAATGTCCCGGTGCGGACCGGCATGACCAAGGTCGGTCTGCCGGGCGCCAAGGAGGGCTGGCAGAAGACCGACGTCACGATGGCGACGGTTATGAAGTCACGCGGCTACGCCACGGGTCAGTTCGGCAAGAACCACCAGGGCGACCGTGACGAGCACCTGCCGACCCAGCATGGCTTCGACGAGTTCCTCGGCAACCTCTACCATCTGAATGCCGAGGAGGAGCCGGAAAACCCCGACTATCCGAAGGATCCCGAATTCCGCAAAAAGTTCGGCCCGCGCGGCGTGATCAAGGCCTCGGCCGATGGCAAAATCGAGGATACCGGGCCGCTGACCAAGAAGCGGATGGAGACGATCGACGAGGAGACGCTGGCTGCCGCGAAGGATTTCATCCAGCGCCAGGTCCGCGCCAACAAGCCGTTCTTCACCTGGTGGAATGCGACCCGGATGCATTTCCGCACCCACATCAAGCCGGCGAGCAAAGGCAAGTCCGGACAGGACGACTATTCGGATGGCATGGTCGAACATGACGGCATGGTCGGGGAGTTGCTCAAGCTCATCGACGATCTCGGCATCGCCAACGATACGATCGTGATGTATTCGACGGACAACGGCCCGCACTACAACACTTGGCCGGATGCTGCGACCACACCCTTCCGCAGCGAGAAGAACTCGAACTGGGAAGGCGCCTATCGCGTGCCGGCCTTCGTTCGCTGGCCGGGAAAGTTCCCGGCAGGTACGACGCTGAACGGCATCGTCGCTCATGAGGACTGGCTGCCGACCTTCGCGGCCGCAGCCGGCGCGCCGGACATCGCGGAACAGCTTCTCAAGGGCGTCACGCTCAACGGCCGGCCCTACAAGAATTACATCGATGGCTACAACCAGCTCGACTATCTCACCGGCAAGACCAAGGAGTCGCCGCGCAAGGAGTTCTGGTACGTCAATGACGACAGCCAGGTCGTGGCGGCCCGCTATGAGGACTGGAAGGTCGTGTTCCTGGAGAACCGCGGACAGGCCTTCGGCGTCTGGCGCGAGCCCTTCACCGAACTGCGCGTGCCCTTGCTGTTCCATCTCCGCCGCGACCCGTTCGAGAAGGCGCAGCACAATGCCAACGTCTACAATGACTGGTTCCTGGAGCGCGTCTTCGTCATTGTTCCGATCCAGGCGCTTGCGGCGAAGTTCCTGCAAACGATGAAGGACTATCCGCCGAGCCAGACGCCCGGCTCCTTCAACCTGACCAAGATCGAGGAACAGCTGCGTTCCGTTCGCTGAGCTGACCAACGCGGCCCCTTGCTCTCGCGGCGAAGGGGCCGCATCCTCACAGCGCCGCATGGCCAGGGTTTGTCTTTAAATTGTCGAGGATCGGATGAAATACGCGCTGAAGTCCTTCCGCCTGCCGGCTGCCCTTTTGTGTTGCTTGCCCCTGGTCGCTTGCACCACGACCGCCGAGCAGGCGCCGCCGGTCTTGGCGCCAGCGCCTTCGCCTGCCTCTGTCCAACCGCCGCAGCGCAGCTATCTCGACCCCGGCCCCAACCCGGCGCGTACCGGCGGGCCGGCCTATGTCCGGGCCAATCAGAACAGTTCGACGCGGCAGACCGACTTCTTCGGGAACGACCTGCTCCCACAGAACCCATGACGCCGATGCACGTCGAGCGGTCCGGCTGCGGCCGCTCGACGTACTGCCGAGCCGTGGGCCGGCTCATGCTCGCCGCGCTTGGGCGAGCAGGCGAGGGGGTGCGCGAACTGGGGCTGTAACGGTTACAGCAGTGACTTGCCCGGCTCGCTCGGCAGAATCTTCCGATGCTGGCCGAAGGGAACGGGCGATGGACGGAACCGGACCGAGCGTACGCAGTGCCGTCGGGGACCTCCAGAGCCGGATCAACCGGGACATCATCGGCCAGGAGCGCGTCGTCGAACGCATCGTCGTCGCGCTGCTCGCCAATGGCAACGTCCTGCTCGAGGGCCTGCCCGGCCTCGCCAAGACCCGCGCGATCAAGAGCCTGTCGAAGAATCTCGAATCGGACTTCAGCCGCATCCAGTTCACGCCGGATCTGCTGCCCTCCGACGTGACCGGCGGCGAGATCCTGCGCCCCGACGGCACCTTCGAATTCCGCAAGGGGCCGATTTTCGGCAATCTCGTCCTCGCCGACGAGATCAACCGCGCTCCGCCCAAGGTCCAGTCCGCCCTGCTCGAGGCGATGGAGGAGCGTCACGTCACCGTCGCCGGCAAGCGCTATGAATTGCCGCCGCTCTTCATGGTGCTCGCGACCCAGAACCCGATCGAGCAGGAAGGCACATATCCGCTGCCGGAAGCGCAGATGGACCGCTTCCTGATGCATATCCGCATCGACTACCCGACCGATGCCGACGAGGTGAAGGTGATGCGGTTGGTCCGCAGCGAGAGCGCCGCGCACGCAGCCGAAGCCGAGCCCGCCAAGATCCCGCAGCAAGTGATCTTCGACGCACGCGCCGAGATCGACCGCGTCGTGACGAAGGACGTCGTCGAGAACTACATGGTCGCGCTGATCGCCGCGACGCGCCGTCCTGCCGAGTTCGGCGACAAGCTGAAGAATTGGATCGCGGTCGGGGCCAGCCCGCGCGGCTCGCTGGCGCTCGATCGCTGTTCGCGCACCTATGCCTGGCTGCAGGGCCGCGATTTCGTCACGCCGGAGGATGTTCAGGCCGTGGTGCATGACTGCCTACGGCACCGGGTCTCGCTGTCCTATGAGGCCGGAGCGGACGGCATGAACGCGGACACGGTTCTCGACGAGGTGGTCAGGCAGGTCGCGGTCGCAGTGTAGGGCGGGAAGCCATGGCGCTGATGCGGGAGAAAGCGAGGGTGGCAGGCAGCGCTGCCGCGGACGGCGCGCGCGCCTTCGTGAGCCTGGACGAACTCCTGCGCCTCAAGCATCGCGCCAGCGGCTTCAGCTTCCTGCCGCGCCAGCCGGTGCACAGCCTCCTCGCCGGGCGCCATGCCTCGCGTTTGCGTGGGCGCGGCCTGAATTTCGAGGAACTGCGCCACTATTTCGAGGGCGACGACACCCGCACCATCGACTGGCTGGCGACGGCGCGGCTCGGCAGCCCGCATGTCCGGGTCTATTCCGAGGAGCGCGACCGGCCGGTGCTGCTGCTGGTCGACCAGCGCAGCTCGATGTTCTTCGGCAGCCGGCGGGCGATGAAATCGGTGGCGGCGGCCGAAGCCGCGGCGCTCGCCGCCTGGCGGGTGACCTCGCTCGGCGACCGGGTCGGCGCCGTCGTCTTCGGCGATAGCGGCCTTGTCACGGTGCGGCCGCAGGCGCGCGATCATGGCGCGGTCCGCGTGCTCTCGGAAGTCGCCCGGCAGAACGCGGCCCTCGCGAGACCGGGCGATCGGGACGCAGGGCCGGGCCGGCTGAACGAGGCCTTGCGGGCGGCAGCCCGGATCGCGACCCATGACTGGTTGATCTGCCTGATCTCGGATGTCGCCGGCGAGAATGAAGAGACGGCGCGGCTCGTCACGCGGCTTTGCGCCCATAACGATGTGCTGGCGATCTTCATCCATGATCCGCTGGAGCAGGATCTGCCCGATATCGGGCCGGCGACCTTCAGTGCGGGCGGTTCCCAGATCGAGATCGATTCATCGGCCGCATCGCTCCGGCGGGAGTTTTCTCGGGAGCGCACCGAGTGGCGTGCGCGACTGGCGCAGCTCTCGCGCAGTCGGGCCATCCCCGTCCTGCCGATCTCGACGGAGCGCGATGCTGGCGAACAGCTGCGGGAACTCATCGGCAAGCGGCGCGCGCAGCAGATGGCGGGCGCGACCGGGCGGAGCGCGCCATGAGCGACCCCGGCGATCTCAACAGGCTCGCCGATCTGGCCCTGCCGCCGCCGGTCTCGTTCTGGCCACCGGCCGCCGGAACCGCGATCGTCGGCTGCGCCATGTTGGCAGCTCTCTTCGCGTTCGGCTGGCGGCGCTGGTCACGCTATCGCGCCGATGCCTATCTGCGCGCCGCGACCGCCGAGCTCGACGGGCTCGGCGCCGCTCCGGTTACGGCGGAAGCCATCTCGGCCGTGCTGAAACGTGCTGCCCTCGTCGCCCATGGCCGGGAGCGGGTCGCCGCTCTGACCGGCCGGGCCTGGGGCGCTTTTCTTGCCGAGACGGCGCCTGGTGATCGGCAGGTCGCGGCCCTCGCTTCGGCGATCGAGGGCGCCGCCACGGCGACGACGGCCCTCGAACCGGCGGCTGCGGCGGAAGCACTCGCACAGGCGAGGTCCTGGCTTCACGGCCAGCGCGGCCGCCTGACCGCGGAGGCCTGACCATGCTCGCCTTCGCTTATCCCTGGCTCGCCTTGCTCGCCCCGCTGCCGTTGATCTGGCTCGGCTTGCCGGCCCATGCGGAGCGTCGCGCCGGCCTACGCGTGCCGTTCTTCGACCAGCTGGCGCGCCTGAGCGGGCAGAAACCATTCGAGGGGGGCGTGGTCGCGCGACGAGGTGCTGCGCGGTTTGCCGTGCTCACCCTGGTCTGGTTGCTCGCGCTGGCGGCGCTGGCGCGGCCGCAATGGATCGACCCGCCGCTGCATCGCGATCTGCCGACGCGCGACCTGCTTCTGCTGGTCGACCTTTCCGGCTCGATGGACACCAAGGACTTCGTCGATCAGTCCGGGCAGACCGTCGACCGGCTGACGGCGGTCAAGCAGGTGCTCGACGATTTCCTCTCGCGCCGGAAAGGCGACCGCGTCGGCGTCGTCGTCTTCGGCGATGCGCCCTTCGCCCTGGTGCCCTTCACCACCGACCTCGAGCTGAGTCGGGCGATGCTGCGCGACACCGCCGTCGGCATGGCCGGCCCGCGCACCGCCTTCGGCGATGCGATCGGTCTCGGCATCGGCCTGTTCGCGCGCAGCACCGTCAAGGCGAGGACGATCATTGCCCTGACCGACGGCAACGATACGGTCAGCAAGGTGCCGCCGGCCGAGGCGGCGCGCGTCGCCAAGGACAAGGGCATCGTCATCCACACCGTCGCGGTCGGCGATCCAACGGCCGCGGGCGAGGACAAGCTCGACGAGGCCGCGCTCAAGGAGGTCGCGAGCACCACCGGCGGCGGTTTCTTCCGGGCGCTCGACCGCGCGCAGCTCGCGCAGATCTACCAGCGCCTCGACGAGATCGAGACGCGCCGGATCGACACGGTCAGCTTCCGGCCACGGCGCGACATCTACTGGATCCCGCTCGCCGGCGGCCTCGTCCTGACGCTGCTCGCGCAGGGGCTGCAGCTGGCATGGCGCCACCGGCGCGACCATGCGTCCGCCCGCGCTCCTGCGATCGTGGAGAGGTCGTCGTGATCGCGGCGCTCGCCCCGTTCCATTTCGAGCGCCCGCTCTGGCTGCTGGCGCTCATCCCCGCGGCGGCGCTCTGGCTCCTCACGCATCGCAGTGCCGACATGCTGGTGAAGTGGCGCCGCGTCATCGACCCGGCCTTGCTGCCGCATCTCGTGGACGGAGAGACCCGGCCGGCGATCGTCTCCCCGGCCAATGCACTCGCGCTGGCTTGGCTGCTGGTGACGATCGCCGTCGCTGGCCCTGCCTGGCAGCGCGAGCCATCGCCCTTCGCGCAGGCGAAGCCGCCGGTCACCATCGTCCTCAAGGTCACGCCGTCCATGCTGACGCAAGATCTCGCGCCGACGAGGCTCGACCGCGCCCGCCAGAAGCTGGCCGACATTCTGGCCGCGCGCGAAGGGGCGGCGGCGAGCCTGATCGCCTATTCCGGCTCGTCCCACCTCGTCCTGCCGCCGACGGCGGACAGCGCGGTCGTGCTCGATCTCGCAAAATCCCTCTCGCCGGAGATCATGCCCCTCGAGGGCGATGATCTCGCCGGGGCGCTGGCGCTGGCAAGGCGGGTGCTCGCAGGTATGGACGACGCCGGCTCGGTGCTGATCATGGCGGATACGGCAACGCCGCAGGCCGCGCCGGGGCACTCCGGCGGCGGGAGCGCGGTGACGATCCTGTCTCTGCTGGCGCCGGGGTCGGAAGCCGGTGGCCTGCCCGAGATCGCCAAGGCCTTGGATGCGACCCTGATCGAGACGACGGTCGATCAGGCCGACGTCACCGAGATCGTGCGGCGGCTCGACCGCGCCGATCAGCTGGGAAGCGTCGCGGGCGAGGGCCAGCACTGGCGCGAGGCCGGCTACTGGCTGACGCCGCTGATCGCACTCCTGGCCCTGCTCTGGTTCAGGCGCGGATGGGTGCTGCCATGAGGCGCAGGCTCGCAAGTTCGCCCTATGCGGTGATCGCGGGCATAGCGGCCCTGGCGCTGCTTTTCGCCTTCCATCGCCTGGGCTGGCAGGCGCTCTGGCTGACGCCGGACCAGCGCGGGCGCGTCCTGATCGACGAGGGCCGGGCGACTGACGCGGCAAAGGCGTTCCGCGACCCGCTCTGGCGCGGCGTCGCGCTGTTTCGGGCCGGCGAATTCAAGGAGGCCGCGCAGGCCTTCGCCGCGCGCGATACGGCAGTGGGCGCGTTCGACCAGGGCAATGCGCTGGTCATGCTCGGCCAGTATGACGACGCCCTGAAGCGCTATGATCGGGCGCTGGCGCTGCGCCCCGGCTGGGAGGCGGCGCTGAACAACCGCGAGATCGCCCGCATTCGCGGCGAGCGCAAGAAGACCGAGGGCGGCGAGACCGGCAACACCGACGACAAGCCCGACGAGGTGGTGTTCGACAAGAACAAGAAGGGCGGCGAGGACACGACGGTCGAGGCCGCCCAGTCGATGTCGGACGAGGCGGTGCGCGCGCTCTGGCTCAAGCGGGTGCAGACCAGGCCTGCCGACTTCCTGCGCGCCAAGTTCGCCTATCAGCTCCAGGCAGCGCCGGCGGAGAAGGCGCCATGAGGTGGCTCGTCGCTCTGTTCGCCCTCGCCATCTTTGGGCCTGCCATGGCGCAGCAGCCGGCGAGCCAACCGCTGGTGCGGACCCGTGTCGCGCCGGCCGAGGGCATCGTGATCGGCCAGCCCGTGCAGCTCAATGTCGACGTGCTGTTCCCGGGCGAGATGCCGCATCCCCCGCTGGTTCGGGTGCCGGAAGCGGCCGGCGCCCAGATTCTGCGCTTCGAAACGCAGGCGACGACGATGCGCGATCGCATCTCCGACCAGGATTATGTCGGCCAGAGCTTCGCGTTCACCGTCTTTCCGCGGCGCGGCGGGCAGATCGCCATCCCGGCGCCCGAGGTGACGCTGCTCGACCGCAGCGGCGACCCGGTGGGCTCGGCCAAGGGCGAGGCGACACGGATCGATGTTGGCGTCCCTGCCGGCCTCGATGTTTCCGGCCCCGTGCTCGCGGCCGACAAGGTGACGGCCAGCGAGAGCTGGACGCCCGATCCCGGCAGTACGCGTTTCAAGGCGGGGGACGCGGTCACCCGGACGATCCGGCGGCAGGCAGCGGGCGTGCCGGCCCTTGGCATGGCCGAATTCCATTTCACGGCGCCCGATGGCGCGCGCGTCTATGTCGACCCGCCGACCGTCGAGGACCGGAGCAATCGCGGCGTCGTCGACGGAGAGCGCGTCGACAAGGCGACCTATGTCTTCGAGCGCGGTGGCAGCTATGTCCTGCCGGACCTGTCCCAGCCCTGGTGGAGCCTCGCCGACAAGCGGGCCCGGGTCGAAAGCCTGCCGGGTCTTACGGTTTCGGTAGCAGCTCCGGCGAGCCATGCTGCCGGCGGAGCGAAAGCGCCGCGTCTCGGGCTGATTGCCGCTGCAGCTGCTGCCGTTGCGCTGATCGTTCTGGCGTCGATCTTCATCCGGCACCGGCTGGTCGCCGCCTGGCATGGCTGGCAGCAGCGCCGGCAGGGTTCGGAAGCCTTCGCACGCCGTGCTCTGGTGCAGGAAGCGCGGATCGGCGATCCGGCCGCGACCTATCGCGCGCTCGGCGTCTGGCTGGAGCGCCTGTCGCCCGGCGAGCGTGGACGGGCGCGTGTCGATCCTAGGCTGGCTCCCTTCATCAGCGAGGTTGAAAGCTCGCTGTTCGGCGGCGGCAGCGGCTGGGAGCCGAAGAAGGGCGAGGAGTTGGCGCAGGCGCTGAGCGCCTTCGCGCAGCAGACTGCACCTCTAGGACCGGCGCGCGCGCCGCTCCCGCCACTCAATCCCGTTTATCCCGCCTGACCCGTTCGTAGGAGGCCCTGATGAGTGGGCTAGACATCTTCGCCTGGATCGTCCTGATCGTGCTGGTCGCCAGCACGGTCTTCGTCATCGTCTTCATGGCGATGTGGCCTGGCATGGTTGCAAGGCGGCGGGGCCATCCCTGGGCCGAGGCGGTGAGCATCGGCGGCTGGGTGACCCTGTTCCTCGGCTTCGTGCTGTGGCCGATCGTGCTGATCTGGGCCTATGTCGACGTGCCACAGCCGGCCGATCGCGCGACCGGGAAGGTGGAGGCGGCCCGATGATCGTCGTCCTGCTGAACGTCTATCTCGCGCTGCTCTTCATCCTGGTGAAGTTGAAAATCGTTCCGTTCAACCTGTTCTGGAAGGTCTCGCCGGTTCTCGTCCTGCTGCTCCTGCTGATCGGCCTGTTCATCCCGATGAACTGGGGCGCGCCGCAGGGGCCTGCGCTCGTCGTCAGGAACTCGGTCGCGATCGTCCCCAGTGTCGCCGGCGAGGTGATCGACGTCCCGGTCCAGGCCAACAGCCCGGTCAAGGCCGGTGACGTGCTGTTCCGCATCGACCCCGTTCCTTTCGAGGCTCAGGTCCAGGCCATCGAGGCACAGCTCAGATTCCAGGAGACCCGTCTCGCCGAGATGACCCAGCTGCAGACGCATGGCACGGGGAGGACCTTCGACGTCGAAGAACGTCAGGCCTCGGTCGATCAGCTGAGGGCGCAGCTCGAAGGCGCCAGATGGAACCTCGACAAGACCACGGTGCGTGCGCCGGCGGATGGCTATGTCACCAATCTGGCCTTGCGCAAGGGGGCTCGGGTCTCAAGTCTGCCCTTGTCGCCCGTCATGGCCTTCATCGACACTTCGGCGACCATCATCGGCGTCGAGATCAACCAGATCGATGCGCGCTATCTCGCCGTGGGCCAGCCCGTCGAGCTGACCTTCAAGCGGACGCCGGGCACCGTCCAGACCGGCAAGGTCGAGAGCGTGCTGCAGGCGATCTCGACCGGGCAGGTGCAGACCTCGGGCCTCGCCGTCTCACCGACGGCAGTGCATGCGGCGCCGTTCATCGTGCGCGTTCGGCTCGACGATCAGGGCTTCGCCAGCGCCTTGCCGGCAGGTGCGGCCGGCGACGCTGCGATCTTCACGGAGCACGTCAAGCCCGCCCATGTCATCCGCAAGGTCCTGCTGCGGCAGATCGCGATCACCAACTACGTCAACCCGTTCTGAGGCGGGTGTCGGTCGGCAACGCTTGCGCTCAGGCGGCGCGGGCGGCCGCCTTCTTCTCCAGGGCGTGCTGCTCCTCGGAAAGGCCGTTGCGCCAGTAGCTTACGATCAGGTGCTGGTCGAGGTTCGGGCGCAGCCGCTGGCGCGCGGCGGCGCGCAGCAGCCGGAACGTGTCGTGCTCCATCGCGGCCCAGACATAGGTCCCCGGTCCGTCCTGCTCCCAGTCCAGGGCCTCGAATTCCTCCAGCAGCTGCGGCGCCGCATCGGCCTTGGCCCGGTCGCGATGTAGCCAGCGGATGGTGACGCCGGCCGGGGCCTCGAGCGCCTGCTGCTCCTGCGCATCCGCGACCTCGATCAAGGCGAGCCCTTGCGCATCGCCGGGCAGGTTCGCCAGCATGCGGGCGACGGCGGGCAGGCCGGTCTCGTCGGCGAGGAAGAGATAGCGTTCGGCTTCGCGCAGGCCGCGCCCGCCGGGGCCCGCCATGCCGATCCGGTCGCCGGCGGCGGCGCGCTCGGCAAAGGCCGAGCCCGGCCCGACATCGCCGTGCAGAACGAAATCGATCGCGAGTGTGCCGGCGGCGGCGTCGATTTCGCGGATCGTGTATTTGCGGACGGCCGGGCGCTGCTCGGCCGGTGGCTGGTTGACGAGCCCATCTTCGCCAACCATCGGCCAGATCGGCTCGGCGAGGCCCGCCGGCGGGATGAACAGGCGCACATGCAGCGCCTCCAGCGAGTCGAAGCGTGCGAGATCCTCGCCGCGGAAGCGGATGCGGCGCATATGCGGCGTCAGCCGCTCGGTTCCGGTCACTGTCAGAATCCGGAAATCGGGCAGGAGCGAGGGGCCGCTGCCATCGCCCTGCCAACTGATCGCGGGCGCGCTGCCGGCAGGCGCGAGTTCGACGACATGGCTCGCGATCGCAAGCTTCATCGCCTGCAGGCCGGCGAGGCTCGGCGCCTCGACACGGGCGAGAAGCTCGCCCGCCATCAGGCGCAGCGCAGCCTCGCTGCCATCGAGGGCGATCAGCGTCGCGCCGTCCCGCTCACTCACCGTCGCATGATGTTCGACGAGGTGCTCGCGGAGCGCCCGCAGCAGGGCGTCGGGGTCAGCGAGGCTGAAGCGCGCTTCGGCACAAAGGATCGTCATGGTCGGAAAACCTTCCTGCTCCTGCGAAGACGGCCGCTCAAGGCCGGATTCTGGCGGTCCCGTCGATCCAGAGCGTGCCGTCGAGCGGAATCGCCGAGAAGCGCGCCTGGATCTCGTTCAGCGTCGCCTGCGGGTCGAGATCGGCGAAGCGCTCGGGATGGATCCATTTCGCCAGCGCCTCGATCGCCACGATGTGCAGCGGGGTGTCGTTGAAAAGCTGCCAGAGGCCATAGGCCCGGCCGTTGCGGACGGCGCTGAGCGCGCTGATGCCGGGGCTGGCAATGAGGGTGGCGAAGCTGCGCGCGCCTTCCTCCGGCGAGACGCCGAGCCCGAGCACGAGCCCGCCCCGACGGGCGAGATGCACGCCGCCCGTTGCGACATAGACCGCGGGGTCGGCGGCGAGCAGTTGCTCGAGGCTGATCTGGCCGGTGGCGCCTGGCAGGATGGAAGCTGCAATGTTGCGGCCGCCGGCGAGCGTGATGAAGTCATCGAAGGTGCCCTTGCCGGGCGACTGGCAGCAGTCGAAGCCGCCGGCATGGGCATGCATGAAGACGCTCGGCCGCTCGATGCCGCGAACGCGGCTGGCCAGCCGTTCGCGGCGCTCCTCATAGAAGCGGATATAGGCCTCGGCCTGCTCCTCGCGGCCGATCAGCTTGCCGAGCACGCGCAGGCTCGGCACCGTGTCGCGCAGCGGCTGCAGGTAGAAGTCGACCACGGCGACGGTGATGCCGGCCGCCTCGAAACGCGAGACCAGATCGCCGGGGCCGTGCCGCGAGCCGGCCAGCGACTGGCTGAGGATGACGAGATCGGGCGCCAGCGAGACGGCTTTCTCGAAGGAGAAGCCGTCCTGCGTGCCGCCATCGCCGACCGTCGGCAGGGTCTCGATCGCCGGGAATTTCGCGGCATAGCGGGCATAGGCGTCCGGGTTCTGGCGCTTATGGTCGCTGCCCCAGCCGGCGAGCAGGCTGATCGGATCGGGATGCAGGAGGCCGAGCCCGTTAAGCTGGCGTCCCTGGGCGAGCACGATGCGTTTCGCCGGCCCCGGCAGCGCCACCGTGCGCCCGGCGAGGTCCGTCACCGTCACCGGCTGAGCCGCCGCCGGGGTGGCGATCATGCCAAGCGCGAGAAGGGGAGCGACGAGCCTCGTCGCGATCCGTGTCAGCCGGGCGATCATCGGGCGCTATCCCCTCGAACGGATGGCTCGGCGAGCGTGAAGGCCACGGCGCGCGAGAGCATGGCGGGAATGACGGAGACATGGTTCTCGCCGGTGAAGACGACATGCTCGCAGTCGAGCCGGCCGGAGGCGGCGAGGCTGTTTGCCATCTCGGCGGCATTCTCGACCATGCGGGCCTTCTCCAGCCGGGTCGCGCGGTCGGGGAACCGGAGTGGATCGGTCTTCTGTTCTTCGCCGCCGACGGTGATCAACAGCCTTGGCCGCAGGATCGGCGCCGGGCTGCGCAGGAACTGCGCCCGAGCGGCGAGGATGGCGCGCTCGTTCCACCAGATCGAAGGGCTGCCCGCGACGAGGCTGCGGAACAGCCCCGGCCTGTTGAACAGGGCGTGCAGGGTGAAAAGCCCGCCGAAGGAATGTCCGGCGAGCGCGAGCCGCGCCCGATCGATCGGCGCGAGATCTGCCACCATCGGGAGCAATTGCGTCTCGATCAGATCGAGGAAGCGGTCGGCACCGCCGACGTCCGGCAGCAGGTCCTGCCGCCGCCGCTCGGCATCGAACGGGGCTGCGCCGGGATAGCCGATCCCGACGATCACCGCCGGGCCAACGCCGCTCACTTCGGGCCGGCCACCCTGCAGGCGGGCGTTGGTCAACGCCGTCGCGAACAGCGCGTCGCCATCGACCAGCACCAGGACCGGGAAGCCTGCGGCGGGGGGCGCCTCGGGAGGCACCGCGACCAACAGGCGATAGGGCAGCCCTTGCGCCGAGTGGATCTCGAACTGGCGTGCATGCGGCAGCGCGACCGCGGTGCCGGGCGAAAGCTCGCCCGGGCTGTTGCTGGCGGATGCCGTGCGCACGCCGTCCGTCCTCACCAGCGATAGGACAGCGTCGCCAGCACCGTCCTGCGCAGGCCGAAGGAGCACTGCACGGCGCCGTAGCAGCCGGCAACATACTCCTTGTCGAACAGGTTCTGGGCGTTGACCTGGATCTTCCAGCCCTTCATCGCGGCATTGGCGGCGCTGAGATCGTAGCTGATCGCGGCATCGACCAGGGCGTAGTCGTCGGTGAAGAAGGTATTCCCGGGATCGCCCGCGCCCTTGCCGACATAGCGCACGCCGGCGCCGAGCCCGAGGCCGGAGAACAGGCCGGTCTTGAAGGTGTAGTGCGCCCAGAGCGAGGCCATGTGGCGCGGCACGACCGGCGGCCGCTTGCCGAGATCGGCGCCGTTGCTCTTGGTCACCTCGGCGTCGGTATAGGCATAGGCGGCGACGAGATCGAGATTCTCGAGCACCGTGGCGCGCGCCTCGAATTCGAAGCCGCGAGCCCGGATCTCGCCGGTCTGGATCTGGAACCCGACATTGTTCAGGTCGGCGGTCGGAACATTGGTCTGAGTCAGGTCGTAGAGCGCCGCCTGGAAGAAGGCGTTGTAGCCGGGCGGTTCGTATTTCAGGCCGACTTCGAACTGCTCGCCCTCGCTCGGCTTGAACGGGCTGCCGCCGAAGCTCGTTCCCGCCATCGGCTCGAACGAGGTCGAATAGCTCGCATAGGGCGCAAAGCCATTGTCGAAATTGTACATCAGCGCGACGCGCCCGGTATTGGCGGTGTCGTCCTGCTTGGTGAGGGCGCCGTTGGTCATGTTGCGCGTCCGGGCCATGGCGCGGTCGAAGCGGCCGCCGACCAGGAGCGAGAGCCGGTCGAGCTTGATCTGGTCCTGCAGATAGACGCCGTACTGCTCGGTCAGCTGCGTCGTGCCGGGAATGGCCGGGACCGCGAAGGGCCGGCGGCCATAGACCGGGACGAAGGCGTCGAGCGGCTGCACGACGCCGCCGGCGCCTGTGAAGGCGGTGCCGTCCACCCAGTAGCCGTCGACACCGAACAGCAGCTTGTGCGTCAGCGGGCCGGTGCGGAAATCGGCCTGGAGCTGGTTGTCGACGCCGAAGGTCTGGGCCTTCTCGTTCGAGGCGGTGACGCGCCGGTTGAGGGTGCGCTGGTTGGCAGCGAGCGAGGCGACGGCGACGGTGCGGTTGCGCGATTCGAGGTCGCTGTAGCGCAGGTTCTGGCGGAAGGTGAAGACGTCGTTGAAGCGGTGCTCGAAGGCATAGCCGAGGTTGAGCGCGTTGCGGCTGTAGCCCTCATAGTCCGGCTCGCCCGGGAAGAGATTGCTGCGGATGCGCCCGTTCCGGTTCGGCAATGCCGTGCCGACCGAGGGGATGAAGCCGTAGAAGCCGGTTTCGGGGTCGCGCTGGAACGAGGTCAGCAGGGTCAGGCTGGTCGCTGCATTCGGCTGGAAGGTCAGCGACGGCGCGATGTAGAGCCGCTCTTCCTTGGTGAAGTCGACCTGCGTGTCGGCGGCGCGTCCGAGGCCGACGAGGCGGTAGAGGATCGTCTTGTCCTCCGTCACCGGCCCGCCGATGTCGAAGGCGAGCTGGCGGCGCTGATAGCTGCCGACCTGGACCTGGACCTCGACATGCGCCTGCTCCTGCGGGCGCTTGCTGACCATGTTGATCAGGCCGCCCGGCTTGACCTGGCCGAAGGTCACCGAGGACGGACCGCGCAGCACCTCGACTCGCTCCAGCCCCCAGGGCTCGGCGATCGGCACGAGGAAGTTGACGCCGCGCTGCAGGCGCAGGCCATCGAGATTGTTGATGAAGCCGGCGCTGCCGCCGCTGCCGCCGAATCCGCGGATGAAGACGCTGTCGTAACGTCCTGAGGAGAGTCGGGTTTCACCCAGAACGCTCGCGCTGTAGCGCAGCGCCTGGCTGACGCTCTGCACGCCCTGGTCGTCCATCTGCGCGCGCGGCACGACGCTGACCGATTGCGGCGTCTCGATCAGCGGCGTGTCGGTTTTGGTCGCGGTCGCGCTGCGCCGCGCGACATAGCCGTCGACCGGCCCGTTCGCCCGTTCGCCCTGGACCTCGATCGTGTCGAGGCCGATCGCCGGCGCGTTCTGGGCCTGGCCGGAGCCCGACCAGCCGACGATGATTGCCGCGAGCGCGACCGAGGCCTTGGCCGCAGTGCGATTGCCGATGATGAAGTTCATGAACCCGACCTTTGCCCCGCCACCTTGCGGTGGATTACCCGTGCGGGTTGTTTCAGGAACGCCGCACTGGGGGCAACGAAGTCGGCTTTCGATCGCGGCAGTAATTCTTTCGCTGCAGTTTCGAACCGCTTCAACGAGAGAAAACGAGGCGCGGAACCGCCGGCGATCAACGCAAGGCGCTCGGCGAAATGCCGAAACGCTTGCGGAAGGCGCTCGAGAAATGCGCCGGGCTGTAGCCGACGCGGAAGGCGGCGACGGCGATGCTGGCCTCGCCGCTGGCGATCAGTTCATGCGCCTGCTGGAGCCGATATTCCTGCAGGTAGCCGAAGACGCTGGTGCCGAACTGGGCACGGAAGGCCGAGGTCAGCTTGCTCGGATTGAGGCCGGTGCGACGCGCCAGCTCCGAGAGGCTCGGCGGTTCCTGCAGGGATTGCTCCAGGATCTCGCGCACCGCCTGGATCTGCTCGCGCGTGCGCGCATCGAGCTTCGCCGGCCGAACCGGCCGCTCGCCGATGATCTCGTTGACGGCGAGCGCCCCGAGTTCGAGCGCCTTGCCGGCGAGATAGAAGCTGCGGAGCGAGTCGCCGACGCGGCATTCCGCCATTTGAAGCGCAAGAGCGCGCAGTTCGGCGCTCGCTGGGCGGACCCAGAGGCCGGCATCGTCAGGGCCGGACAGCAGCAAAAGTCGCGAGAGTTCGGCGCCGAATTCACGCGCGACGAAGTCCAGCTCGAACTGCATCAGCGCGCAGCGTACCGCGCCGCCCGTCAGGCCGGTGCGCTGCTGAATATGCTCGCCGCCATTGGCGGCGACGAGCAGGGCTGGGCCTTCGATCATCACCGGCGGCCGGTCGTCGAGCTCCAGCGTCTGGCGCCCGTCCAGCATCACGCCGACCTTGAGCCCCGAGCGCATCGGGCCGGTCACGCTTTCGCCTTCGGCGATGAAGAAGGTTCCGGCCTTGAGCGAAAGGCTGTCCGAAAACAGCTTCAGCATTCCGCCGGACGAAGGTTCGGAAACAGGACCAAGTGACATCACGACCTCGGGGAGATAGGTCGGTGATACCCGGTGCAGGATAAAATGTAAAATAAATCAGTAGTTTAGATGGTTTCCAAGCTTGTCGGCGAGAAAGCCGTCAAGCTTCCGGGATCCACGGCTTCATCCGCAGGATGTTGCCGCCGAGCTGGGAGAAGGCGCGCTGACGGCAGGAGAAGACGATGATCTGCTGGTCGCTTGCCTGGCGGTGGAGGGCATCGAACATCCGCTCGATGCGGTCGTCGTCGGAATAGACCAGCGCGTCGTCGAGAATGACCGGCGCCGGCTGGCCGTCCTTGGCGAGCAGCCGGGCGAAGGCGAGGCGGGTGAGCACGGCGAGTTGTTCGCGCATGCCGCCGCTGAGCACGCCGACCGGCTCCTCGAGGCCGTTGCGGCGGACCGTGCGCGGCAGCAGGGTTTCCTCGTCGAAGGTGACCGAGGCATCCTCGAAGAGCAGCCCGAGCAGGGGCTTCAATTCGGCCATCACCGGGCGGAAGTAGTGGTCGCGCGCCGTGGTCCGGGCCGCTTCCAGTGCGTCGCGCAGGCGCGAGAGGAGGGCGACCTCTCGCTCCAGCCCGGCGCGGCGCTTCTCGGCCGCCGTCAGCTTCTCGCTGGTCTCCTGCCAGGCCTCCTCGACGGCGGCA